>JAFRGU010000169.1 GCA_017433675.1 Clostridia bacterium | reverse complement strand
GCCGATCATCAGCACGTCGAAGGAAATCGCGGAATCCGCTTCCTGATTCACCTTGTCGATATAGATCACATCACCCTGGGAAACCCGATACTGCCGACCGCCTGCCGCGATAATCGCATACATGCTTCAGCACCTCCTGATTCATACTCGCCGGGATCTTGAGGTTACGCAGACGCGCATTAAAAAAACCCCTCCCGAGCGGCTCACCCGCATACAATATCATGAAACCGGGTTCATGTCAAGAAAAAAATCCGGTTTCGGAGCAGTTTGCGTCCTACTGTACCTGAAAAGTGCCGACCTGATCGCTGAAGCCGATTCCCAGAACCTCGCAGGTTTCCCTCGCACTGGTTTTTCCGTCATACTTTCCGATTCGGTTCAGCTGTTTCCCCATGAAGACCACCACTGCGGTCTGCCCGCCGTCGAGGTCGCAGGCCTCCGTGCAGCCCGCCGCCTGGCACAGGAACGCCAGCTGGGGCATCGTGACGCCTTCGCTGCGGCTGCCCAGCCGCCCCTCGCACATGATATCCACATAATGCCCGGGTTCAATCATGCCGAACGCATGCCGCGGGTTCTTGGCCCTGCTCTTGTTCGGATCCTGCACCCACGCGCTCAGCTGGCCTTCCCGGATCAGGTACGGACCAAAGCTGAACACCATATAGGCGCCTTCATCCAGATAGTCCTTTGCCTTCCGTTCCATGGAAGCATGCACGTCCACCCGCCCGTCCTCGTAGAAGGCCAGGGTATCCAGATTCGGGAAAAAGTTTGTCACCGGTTCCGTGTATCTGTCATCAAAGTATACTTCCCGGTCGCGGATTTCGATTCCCACCGGATGCCCGTTTTTGCTGCCCACCCGGTAGGTGTAGTAGTCTCCGTTGCAGGCAAATACCAGATGATTCTCTGTGGCGTTCTTCGCCGCGTCCACCCGGCTTTTCTTGCCGACGGCCTTCTGCGGCGTGTACTCCACGTTCACCATCTTTTCTCCGGCTTCCACGTCGCACAGGATATCAGTCTCGAACCAGGTCAGCGGCAGGCTGCCGTCAAATTTCCGTTCAATCACCAGCCGTAGCGTGGGGGAGATATAGACATAATGTCCGCTTTCGTCATCCGACCAGATGAATTCCCCGCTGTCCAGGTACCCTTTTTCGTTCAGCTCCGGCAGTCCGGGAACCTCGGAAAGGGTCCACGCGGCGGTCTCCTCCCGGGGAGCCGGCTCCGTCAGATCCTCCAGCGGAATGTTTTCCAGCAGGTCCCGGTGCAGCAGATCCTCTCCCACCAGGCTTTCCGCCAGCCCGAACGTATTGTTGGCGTATTTGATCCCCTCCTGATAGACGCTTCTTTCCTGGTCGTCCTGCGTCTTGTGGAAGAGATAGGCATAATAGGCCAGGCCCATGCCGGTTCTTCCGCCCAGCTTTTCCATCGGCTGGTTCCAGTCGAAAACCACCTGGTTCCCGCTGTTTCCGAACAGGTGGAGATACAGCTTCCGGGGCTGCCATCCGTTCGAGGTCAGGAACACTTTCCGGCAGGCATCCGCCAGCATCATCCGCTGGCTGTTGTTGCCCTCTCCGTTCTCATCCGGTCCTGCCAGCACCTCGGGTTTCGTCTGCTCCAGCACGTTCGCGAGCCAGCTAATCACCTTCTGCTCACCGCCGGCGCTCTTGTAGGCCGCTTTCATGCTCTTGGCCTTGGCCGTCTTGAATTCTCCGATCACCGGATACTGCCGGTATCCCATGGACCAGAGGCCGTTGAGGAACTCGCTGCGCCGGGTGGTATTGGCGTAGCTCAGCAGCGCCACCGCCACCGTCCGCTCCTGCTCCCTGGCATAGTAGGGAATCGCTCCGCCCAGATACAGCAGCTCCTCCTCCGGATGGGCCACAGCGAAAAGAATGTCCGATTTTTCAGGTGTCGGCTCCCAGCGCTGCACCCACCCCGGAAGGCGTCCTTCTCCGAAAACATATACCTCATTGAAGCCCAGCACCTGCTTTCCGCTTCCCGCAGTGTACACCCGGACATCCTGCACGCCGTCCAGGGCATAGAAAGCGTGGATGAAAGCGTTCCCTTCGCAGTATGTTTCCCAACTGCCGCCCCGCTTCACCTGAATCTCATAGCTCTCCGGCTTTTTCTGGAAACACAGATACAGGCCCCGGATCGCTTTGTCGGAGGAGATGGTCAGGGTCGGATTCTTCTGCGGCTTGCTTTCGGAATTGGTGGTAAATTTCCGGTCCGTCATATTCTTCGGGTTTTTCACCCCGGAAAGCTCAATCTGGCATCCGGCCGTAATCTCCGGTGCATCCTTTTCCGCCATTGCGGCGCAGCATACGCTCATCAGCAGGATGACCATCAGCAGCATTGCGGTTTTCTTCATGCCGGTTCTCTCCGATCAGTTGTTTTCAATATGTTCCAGGAAATCCGTATGGATTTCGTCCGGTCCCACCTGGGAGGCGTACAGGCCGAATGTGGTGTTGGAAAAGACCGTTCCTGTCTCATCCACGCTCAGCAGATGCCATTTTCCGCGGATCTTCACCTTGGCAGAAGCCTGGGTCACGTGCATGTCATAGGCTTCCCTGGCCACCTCCAGCCCGGTCTTTCCACCCATGCTTTCCAGCGGAATATTCCAGTCGAAGCATGTCTGGTTCGACGCGTCCCCCCAGAGATGAACATACAGCTTCCGGACCTGCCACGTTCCGTAAACAGTATAGGATTCGGGATATTTCTCCGGATTTGCCGCCAGATCGTAGCACTGAATCGCCGCGTCTCCCAGCATCTTATGCTGCCCGTGGCCGTATTCCCCGTTCAGATCGTGGGTCACCACCACGTCCGGCTGATGCTTCCGGTACATCTCAGCCACCCACATCAGCACTTTTTTCTTTCCCAGCTTCCGGTAGGCGTCTGCCGTTTTGTTGCTCCAGGTGTCCTGGAATCCGCCGAATTCCGGATAATGTCTGACCCCCATGGCCCACAGGCCGTTCAGCACCTCTGACCGGCGCGTGGTATTGCTGTAGGACAGATAGGCGACCACCACCCGCTTCTTCCGCTCCGATGCATAGGTCGGAATGGCTCCGCCGTAAAACAGGATCTCATCATCCGGATGGGCGGAAAAAAACAGAATATCGGCCTTGCCCTCCGCGGGCTCCCAGCGCTGCACCCAGTCCGGGACGTCCCCCCGGCCGAATACATACAGCTCATTGAATCCCATCTTATGGGCTCCGCTCTGGGTGGACCGGATCCGCAGGTCGGAAATTCCCGCCAGTGCGTAGAAAGAATGATGGAACCGGGTGTCCCCTTCCATCAGGGGCAGCCATTCCCCCTCTTCCGCGCCCGGCACCTCAATCGTAAAGGACGTGGGCATTCGGCGGAAACACAGGTAAAGGCCGTACATGGGCGTTTCAGAATGGATTGTCAGCCAGGGCTCCCTGGTCGAATAGCTGTCCCAGTATGTGGTGTACTGCTTATCCGAAATCATTGTGCTGTTCCATGGCGTGGAGCACAGCGTAATGAGGCAGCTTCCGGTGATATCCTTTGCCTCGCCGAATGGGGCTGTCTTTTCCGTTTCCGCAGGGACTGCGCCGGCTTCTGGTCCGTTGAGGCTCACCGCGCTTTCCCCGGCGTTCTCCTCCGTTTCCTCTGTCCCACCGGCTGCTGCTTCGTTCTCCGGAAGCGCGGCTTCCGCCCGGGGCGTCTTCAGCAGCTCCTGGAGCACGGAAATATATTCCCCCTCCGGCGCATATCCGGTGGCCGCCTCTCCGGTGCATACTCCCGGCAATGCAATGCAGAGAATCAGCAGTATACTTATCATCAGGCTCTTTCCGTTTCTCCGCATCATCTGCCTCCTGTAATCCATTGTTTCCCGTTCTATGATTGCTCTGCCGCCCCGCTGGCCGGATGGGGCTCCTCCTTAAAATCCGGATCCGCTTCCGGCATATGTTCGCAGACCATCAGGAAGGCGTCTTCCCCGTTATCCTCATAGTAACGTTTCCGCTTCCCGATCGGAATAAACCCTGCCCCTGCATATACATGCTGGGCCCGGCTGTTGCTGACCCGGACCTCCAGATCCGCCCATGCAGCCCCCAGATTGCTGACGTACTGCATCAGGGCGGACACCAGCTGTTTTCCGTAGCCATGGCCCCGTTCCGCCTCGGCGACAGCGATATTCGTAATGTGG
>JAFRGU010000020.1 GCA_017433675.1 Clostridia bacterium | reverse complement strand
TCGCGCGGCTGCTTTTACTGCTTTTCCGCGATTCCTTTCGGAATCTGAAAAGATCATATCACTTTCTCTTCGCCGGCGAAAGGATAAAAACAGAAAAATAGCAGCTCCTATTCATCACTTATCGCAGACAGATGATGAAGATCTTGCTGTATTTCGCTCCGCATCTCTGGCCAGGAGGTAAGCACCCAGAATTCCGCTCTCCGTGCCCAGCCCGGGCTCCACAATGTAGTCCTTCAGGCCTGCTTCAATTGCCGGATGAACGATATAGCCATGGAGCGTCTCGATCGTTTTCGCCCGGATCCCGGACAGCAGAAACTTCTGCTGCATCACGCCGCCGCCGAGAATGATCTTCTCCGGTGAGAAACTCAGCATGGCGCTGGCGCAAAGCTGAGCCAGGTAGGCGCTCTCCAGTTCCCAGGCGGGATGATCCTCCGGCAGCTCCTTCGCGGAAATCCCCCAGCGTTTCTCAATGGCCGGTCCGGAAGCCATACCCTCAAGGCAGTTTCCGTGATAGGGGCAGATTCCTCCCGGAAGGGGATCCTCCGGCAGCGGGGTAACCGCCATATGTCCGATCTCCGGATGCGTCAGTCCGTGCACCGGCTTTCCGTGAATAATGAGCCCGCCGCCGATGCCCGTCCCTACAGTGACATAAAGGCAGCTTTCCAGGCCCTTCGCCGCCCCCAGAGTCGCCTCTGCCAGCGCTGCGCCGTTGACATCCGTATCCAGCCCCACAGGGATATCCAGCGCGTTCCGGAATGCCGCCGTAAGAGGATAATTGCGCCATGGCAGCTTGGGCGTTGCTGTGATTGATCCGTAAGTTGGGGAATCCGGGTTCAGGTCCAGCGGTCCGAAGCAGCCGATTCCCAGCGCTTCGATCGGAAAGCGTCTGAAGAAGCCGATCATCTCCGGCATGGTTTCCGCCGGGGTTCTGGTCGGGATTGAAGTTTTCTCCTGGATTTCGCCTTCTTCATTTACGATGGCCAGCACCATTTTGGTGCCGCCCCCTTCAAGTGCCCCGTAGATGCGCATTTCCGGTTCCCTCCTGTGCTGATTCTGGTTGCCTTTTCTTTCTCTCCGGCGATGACAGTATATCATGTCACCAGACATGAAACAACGGGACATTGCCGGCCTCTCCGGAACACGTCCCGGTTTTCCGAAAGTCTGCCCGTACCCCGAGTAAAACGCAGCTGCGCCGTGTCGGATCACTCGCCCTGCTCCATTTTCAGCAGACTGATCTTCCGGTGAATCCCTCCGGCATAGCCTGTCAGGCTTCCGTCCGATCCGATTACCCGATGGCACGGAATAATCAGGGAGATCGGGTTGTGACTCACCGCCCCGCCGACAGCCCGCGCTGACATTCGGGGAAGCTGCCGCTGCGCAGCAATGCGTCCGGCAATCTCCCCATAGGTCATGGTCTGCCCGTAGGGAATGGTCATCAGGATTTCCAGTACGGCTTTCCGGAATGCCGTCGTCCGCAGATTCACAGCCGGGATAAAGGACGGCTTTTTCCGCTGAAAATAGAGCTCCAGCCAGCGCTTCGTTTCCTCGAAAACCGGCAGTGTTTTCTCCGCATGAACAGCCGCCAGCGTATCGGCATAATACTTCTGTCCGTCAAACCACAGTCCGGTCAGCGCATGCCCGTCGCTGGCCAGCAGAATGCCGCCCAGGGGAGAATCGTAGTGCTGCGTATAGTCCATGCTGTTTTCCTCGTTTTTTTCTGTTCCGGCTGTTCCGTGTCCGTGACGCCGATTCCCTGCGCAGTTCCGAAAAACGGTCCGGTCCTTCGGAAGGAGGGTCACTCTTATTCCATTTTCTCGATCCATACAGCGCTGTGCCCCGGCAGAACGCCTTCCGTTCCCGGCTGTGTCCCATGCCAGCTTCCGTGAATGGGAATTCGTACCGGCGCAGCCCGGTGGCTGATTACCACCCAGCCATATTCAAACTCCGTGCACTCAATATCCTTCATCGCCATCGGCGCGTCCCGATCCGCGCTTTGCGCCAGCAGATCGCGAAGCGGATCCTTCTGCATCATGGAGATGGGATACAGTTCGTTGTTGCGCTGCGTAAACGGGACATGCGGCGCTGTCCGCGAAACATACTGGAACCCTGCGGGGAATCCCAGACTGTAGATCGCGCCCCGGCCCCAGGCTGTCCGGCTGATACATGCTTTCTTCTCCTCACGCCAGAAGGCGATCGGTTCACCCTCCCAGGAAACAAAATCCCGGCCGGAGGGCAGTCCCCCTTCTGTCCGGTAGGTGAAGCACTGCCCCGCTGTGGCTTCCGCCCTCAGTCCGAAAGCCAGGCGAACCGGATCAGCGTCCGGACCATGGATGATTATGCCGCCCTGTTTCACAAACCGGCGTAATGCCTCTTCCACCGGATCGCTCCGGACAGCGTGGTAGCACTCATCCGCCGGAATCAGCAGAACATCGGCTTCCAGTTCCTGAATCAGGTCCGGCGCTTCCACGATCTCCGGATCATATCCGAAATCCCGGCAGGCTTTGTAGATCCCCAGGAAATCCGCCCGCTTCTCGTCCGCATCCGCCACGGTCAGAGGCTCCAGCAGTGCCATGGCTGTGGGATACAGGATTGCCACCCGGCTCCTTTTCCGCTTCCCCAGCCGGGGAATCACCTTCTTCGCCCAGGCATTGCCCCGGGTCAGAGAGTCAGTGAATCCTTCGTCCATCCGATGAAGCAGGCCGCCGTCATCCATCCCGCACCAGCCGTAGCTCATGATCCCGCTGGCCCCGCTCGCTGTGATGCTGCCAATCGTTTCCTCCGGAGTCACGAAGCGGTAAACGTCATGATAGAGAAACCGCCCCCAGAATATTCCTCCCAGAAAGCTTCGACCCGGATTCAGGGACCGGATGTGCGCATGCTGGCAGGAAACGGTATAGGGCTCCGGATCGCTGTCCGCATTCACGGGCAGCGTATAGTAGTGCGCCATATCCACCCATGGCGCCGTCCTCCGCAGATCCAGGCCTTTATTGGCGGTATCCCAGTAATTGCCTGTTCCCGGATCCGCCTTGCGGGGCAGCTCCACATTCAGGAAATGATTCCACTGGGAGAAATTGGGCATCAGATACAGACGGGGATCAATTGCATGCAGCCGGTGCTGCATATCCGCAAAGTACAGCTCCAGCTCCTCGCTGCGCCAGAGTGTATTGTCCGTCCACATGCGGAAAATCGGGGCATTTGCGTTCATTTCCTCCCGCGTGTAGCATTTTCTTCCCGGATACGCCGCTTCAAACCACCAGTCCTCCGGCTGCAGCGTTCGGAAATCCGGATGCTGTGTCCCATAGGCGGCGTTCAGCGCATCAATGGTTCCGTAGCGGCGCTCCAGCCATCTGCGGTAACGCTGCTGGCCTTCCCCGTCAAAGCTTGGCATCACCATGGGATCCCACATGCTGCAGATGGGCAGACGGGATTTCCCGTCAATCTGCATTTCAGCCTGTCCGTCCGAATAGGTCGCCAGCAGCTCCTGAATATGCTCCCGCTGGCTGTCCTTCGCTGCCTCCGCCCAGTATTTGTACCATTTTCCGTCCGTTCCGTCACGCCTGGTCACGGATTCTCCGTGAATCGGCGGGCTGAACCGGATATGCGGATACAGATTGTCCCCGTTGCCATATAGCGCAAAAAAAATATATGCCAGTCCCTCCCGCCGGGCCGCTTCCATCATGTATTCCTGCTGCGCCACATAGTCGCTGGCTTCGCCGCCCCTGCAGCGGATCTGAAAATCCTCCCATGCCTTGCTGTCCAGCTCGATGCAGTTAAACCCCATCCTGGAGATCTTCCGCATGGATTCATCCACAAAGTCCCGGTCGTCAAAAGCCGGCCGGTAGAAATTACCAAACCAGAGACAAAGCAGTGGCTGATTCAGGTGAACAGACATCTCCAACCTCCGGAATTCCTTTTTGAAGTCTTTCCTCTGCTGACAGATGCGCAGGATGGTTTTTCATCCCGGGATTCCGGTCAGCTTTCAGCAAAAGCTTTTGCCATCTGTTCCTCCGCCGTCAGTCCGTTCCACAGTCGGTAATACAGGCCTTTTTTCGCCAGCAGTTCCTCATGGGTTCCCTCTTCCTCGATGTTCTGATGCCCCAGCACAAGGATGCGGTCCGCATGCTGGATGGTCGTCAGCCGGTGGGCTATGGTCAGCGTCGTCCGTCCGTGCGCCAGCCGGTCCAGGCTCTTCCCCACCAGCACTTCGCTTTCATTGTCCAGGGCAGATGTCGCCTCGTCGAGAATCAGCAGCTTTGGATTTTTCAGGAAAACCCGGGCAATGGACAGCCGCTGTTTCTGGCCCCCGGACAGCTTGACGCCCCGCTCCCCGATGTAGCTGTCATATCCGTTCGGCAGCCATTGAATGAATTCGTGAGCGCCCGCCAGCCGGGCGGCTTCGATAATTTCCGCTTCTGTCGCCCCCGGTCGTCCGTAGGCGATGTTATCCCGAACCGTTCCGCTGAAAAGGTAGATGTCCTGCTGCACAATGCCGATGGCGCCCCGCAGGCTTTCCAGGGTAACACCCCGGATGTCCTGCCCGTCAATCCGGATGACGCCGTCCGTCACGTCGTAAAACCGGGGAATCAGATTGCAGATTGTCGTTTTTCCGCCGCCCGATGGGCCGACCAGCGCCAGATTCTCTCCCGGGTAGATGTGCAGGTTCAGGTGCCGCAGCACCTTGTTATGATCATCGGGATATTCGAAGGAAACATCCTCAAAATCGATTCCGCCATCCTTCACCTGAAGCGGAACCGCGTCCGGCGCGTCCTGGATATCCACTTTCGCGTCCATAATCTCATAGAACCGTTCAATGCCGGTCATGCCGCGCTGGAATTGCTCCGCGAATTCCACAATCCGGCGGATCGTGGCAATCAGCGTGGATACATAGAGAATATAGGCGACCAGATCGCCGGAGTTGATGATCCCGTTGACAAGAAAGAGTCCGCCCGCCACAATCACAACGGTATACATCAGCCCGTCAAAGAGCCGGGTCGTGGTCCCGAAGGTCGCCATGGCATAGTACCATTTGGTTTTGATCTTCCGGAACGCCTGATTTCCCTCGTCGAACTTGTCCGTCTCTGTTTTTTCGCCCGTGAAGGCTTTGACGACCCGCTGCCCCAGCAGGCTGTCCTCGATCGCCGCATTCAGTTCGCCGATCTGGAAGCGCTGGGCTTTCTGCGCAGTTCTCAGCCAGTGGTTCAGCCGGGTGCATACCACCAGCATCACCGGCAGGCAGGCGAACACCATCAGTGTCAGTGCGGGGGAAGTCCGGCAGAGAATCACAAAGGATGCCGCCAGCTTGATTCCGGCGATAAAGAACTCTTCCGGGCAGTGATGCGCAAATTCGGTCACATCGAACAGGTCATTGGTAATCCGGCCCATAATCTGCCCGATTTTGGTATTGGCGTAATAGGTATCGCTCAGCCTTTGCAGGTGGGCAAAGGCATCCGTACGCATGTCTGTTTCAATGTAAACGCCCATGATATGGCCCTGGGACTGCATATAGAAGTTCGCTCCGGCGTCAATGAGCCGAAGCAATACATACAGTGCGGCCATGCGGAGCACCGTCTCCGCCGTCAGCGGGGCTGCATTGCCCAGTGCGGAATTGGTCAGCTGGCGCATAATCATCGGCAGCACGATGTCGCACAGGGTCGTCAGAGAAGCGAAAAACAGATCCAGGTACAGCAGCTTTCTGTATTTTCTCAGATAGGGATAAAACCGGCGGATCAGCTGGCCGGATCCATATGTTCTCTCTCCGGCTTTCTCCGTCTTGTTCCCGTTCTTTCCCACGAATAACCTCCACTGTTTTCTTACAGCAGCCGGATCAGTTCATCCCGGACGCTGTCCAGGCGGGCATCGCTCAGCCCGAAATCCATCTGTCTGTAACTCCAGGCCGCCCTGGAAATCTGATGCTTTTCCAGTACATTGTGAATCATCCGGTACCATTTCACGGTATCTTCCGGCGCAGCGCGGTCAATGACGCCGTACTCGCCGCAGTACAGGCAGGTGTGGGCTTTGTCCGCTGTCTCAATGGCGGAGGCAAACAGTCCTTCAAAATAAGCTTCTGTCACACCCGCTTCTTCAAAGGATACCCGCTTCTCCTGATCCAGATACGGCACCCAGTAGGCGCCCTGATGCGTAAACTCCACCGGAGAATAGCAATGGAAATTGTAAATCACCAGATCATCCGCCGGTGCGTCCAGATCTTTCACTGCTTCCGGACTGTTATTGTGATAGCTGCCCACCAGAATCAGGGATTTCGGGGCGATCTTCCGGATCCGCCGGATGCATTCCGCCGCAATCCGGTTCCAGGCCTGGATAAAGGATGGATCCGTGACCTCGTTCAGCAGTTCAAACGCCACGTTTTCCGGATCGTTGTACTGGTTCGCGAATGCTTCCCACAGGCGATAGAACCGCTCCTGATATGTTTCACTGGTGAAAAATCCTTCTTCCTTCTCTCCGCTGTCGAAAGAGAATCCCGCTGTCTTATGAAGGTCCAGAACCACCTTCAGATTCCGTTTTTGGGCCCATCCGATAGCCCGGTGAACCCGGTCAAATCCATCCTGCTTCCAGCTTCCGTCATTATTCTCGAAAACATTGTAATCCACCGGAATCCGTACATGATCGAGCCCCCAGCCAGCAATCACATCCATGTCCTTCTCGGTTATGAACGTATCCAGCCGTTCCTGCGAATAATCGCATTGAGAGAGCCAGCCTCCCAGATTCACACCCCGGTAAAATCCAAAGTCCTTCATGGTCATGGCGCGTTTCTCCCTTCTTCACTTTTGTTCTAATATTTTTGTTTTCGGTTCGCCGGGAATCTTTCCGCTTCATCGCTTCAAAAAACGGATGCGGTCAGTAAATCGTTTCGATCTCCCCGGTAATTCCGTACTGGCGGCGAAACTCCTCCAGATCCGTTTCGTTTCGGATCAGCATGATTTCCTGGAATTTACCGGTATCCTTTTCCCGGAAGCCTGCTGCTTTTTCGCCCGTACAGATACTGCTCCGGATCACCGGCGTCAGCTTCTCCGCATCATAGCTCTGGTGACTTTCTTTTTTATGGAAAAGCCGCATGATGTTTCTCCTTCCTTTTTCGTCCCGCAGTTTGTTTCGTTCAATGAATCATTTCATTCGGAGTGGAAAATCACAATTCTCTCTGTCAGCGTTATTATAGAGTTTTTGGATCCGGAAAGCAAATATAAAAAACAGCCGAATCTCAAATCATCGGCTGATGTGAACCCGGACAAATCAACGCCATATCTTCGTTGAGAATGCTTCGGATAAAAAATTCAGCCCGCTGAGTTACAGCAGGCTGATATGGAATCCGGCAGCGACCTACTCTCCCGGGCCGTCTCCAGCCAAGTACCATCGGCACTGAAGGGCTTAACTTCTGTGTTCGGTATGGGAACAGGTGTGACCCCTTCGTTATCACCACCGGAAAGGGTGATCTTTTTTTCTTTCCGCGCCTTGACAACCGCACAGCGTATCGAATATTGATTCAGCTTCTGACCTGGTTTACGTTGCTCCTTCATCCAATCAGTCTCTCTCTCGAGCCTGAAATCAAGCCCTCGACCTATTAGTATCATCAAGCTGCATGCGTTGCCGCACTTCCACCGATGACCTATCTACCCGGTCGTCTTCCGGGG
>JAFRGU010000168.1 GCA_017433675.1 Clostridia bacterium | reverse complement strand
CAAGCTGCAGCTGGACTTCAATCCTGAAAAGGTGTCTGCTTACCGGCTGATCGGTTATGAGGACCGGGTGATGGCGGCGCAGGATTTCGCGGATGATACCAAGGATGGCGGGGAGATCGGCAGCGGGCACCGGGTGACTGCCCTGTACGAGATCGTACCCGCAGGCAGCAGCTTCGATCCAGGGATTCCCGGGAGCCGGTATACAGCCGGACCGGCAAAAACAGCAGAGTCCCCGGCTGCTTCGGAGAACGCGGAGTGGCTGACCCTGAGCATCCGTTGGAAGGCAACGGACGGGGATACCAGCATCCTGGAAGAATATCCCTTTTCGGAGGATGCGGCGGATACGCTCAGCGATAACATGAAATGGGCAGCGGCTGTGGCGGAATGCGCCATGCTGCTGCGGGAAAGCGAATACGCCGGGGAATCCACCTGGCAGAGCGCCCTGGTGCTGGCCCGGGACTGTGAATCCGTTTCCGGAGATCCCTATAAGGAAGAGTTTGTATATCTGCTGACCCTGCTGGAGCGGGAAAGCAAATAAGGGGATACGCCTCCCCCGCCCCTCTCCCGTCAAAGGGAAGGGGCGATTTTTGTCTGCGGGCGGCAACCACAGGGCCTGCACCATGAAAATGGCTCCCCTGAGCAGGAAAGAGGAAAAAACGGAAAAAAGTATTGACATCCATCGAAAGTAGTGTATAATGTTCTTGAAGGTCAAAGAAAGTCAAATACAATGACCTTCACGGGAGGTGGATGTTATGAATATGAATCAATTTACGCAGAAGACGGTGGCAGCTCTGCAGCGGGCCCAGTCCCTGGCGGTGGAATATCAGCATATGCAGGTGGAGCAGGAGCACGTGATGCTTGCCCTGACCGAGGAGAAGGGAGAACTGATTCCCCAGCTGCTGGAAAAATGCGGCATCAGTGTGGACGCGGTGAAAGCCGCACTGCAGGACAACATTGAGCGGATCCCGAGAGTCAGCGGCACCGGCCGGGAGCCGGGAAAGGTATATATCTCTCCGGAACTGGAAAAGGCGCTGCTGGAGGCGGAGAAGCTGGCCGGGCAGATGAAGGATGAATATCTGTCGGTGGAGCATGTCTGGATGGGCATCTGCGCGAAGCCATCCCAGAATGTGCAGAAACTGCTGAAGAGCCTGGGATACCGGCCGGAGGGCTTCCTGAAGGCGCTGCAGGAGGTCCGGGGCGCAACCCGGGTCACCAGTGACAATCCGGAGGAAACCTATGACGCGCTGAAGAAGTACGGCACGGATCTGGTGGATATGGCACGGAAGCAGAAACTGGATCCGGTGATCGGCCGGGACAGCGAAATCCGGAACGTGATCCGGATTCTGAGCCGGAAGACCAAGAACAACCCGGTGCTGATCGGCGAGCCGGGCGTCGGCAAAACAGCCATTGCTGAAGGACTGGCTCAGCGGATCGTACGCGGCGACGTACCGGACAGCCTGAAGGACAAAACGATTTTCAGTCTGGATATGGGCAGCCTGATCGCCGGCGCGAAGTTCCGGGGAGAGTTTGAGGAGCGGCTGAAGGCCGTGCTGGCGGAAATCAAAAAGAGTGAAGGGAAGATCATCCTCTTCATCGATGAGCTGCATACCATCGTCGGAGCCGGGAAGGCGGACGGCGCCATGGACGCGGGCAACCTGCTGAAACCCATGCTGGCGAGGGGCGAGCTCCACTGCATCGGCGCTACGACGCTGAACGAATACAGGCAGTATATCGAAAAGGACGCGGCCCTGGAGCGGCGGTTCCAGCCGGTGATGGTGGAGGAGCCTACGGTGGAGGATACCATCGCGATCCTGCGCGGGCTGAAGGAACGGTATGAGGTGTTCCACGGCGTCAAAATCCAGGACGCGGCGCTGATTGCCGCGGCGACCCTGAGCAACCGGTATATCACGGACCGTTTCCTGCCGGACGAGGCCATCGACCTGGTGGATGAAGCCTGCGCCATGATCCGGACCGAGATCGACTCCCTGCCCACGGAGCTGGATGACATCCGGCGGAAAATCATGCAGCTGGAGATCGAGGAAGCCGCGCTGAAGAAAGACGACGACAAGCTGACGCAGGCCCATCTGGCGGAGGTTCAGAAGGAGCTGGCCGAGCAGCGGGATACCTTCAACACCATGAAGGCGCGGTGGGAAAGCGAGAAGGAAGCCATCGGCCGTGTTTCCAGCCTGCGGGAACAGATCGAGCAGGTGAACGCCCAGATTGAGCAGGCCGAGCGGAGCTATGATCTGAATAAAGCGGCGGAACTGAAATACGGCACGCTGCCGGGACTGAAGCAGGAGCTGGAAAAGGAAGAGGCTATCGCAGAACAGAGCAAGGGCGAGAACAGCCTCCTGCGGGACCGGGTGACTGAAGAGGAGATTGCGAGAATCATCGGCCGGTGGACCGGCATCCCGGTGGCCCGGCTGATGGAAGGCGAACGGGAGAAGCTGCTGCATCTGGAGGATACGCTGCATGCCCGGGTTATCGGCCAGGATGAGGCGGTCCGGAAGGTATCCGAAGCCATCCTGCGCAGCCGGGCGGGCATTCAGGATCCGAACCGGCCGCTGGGATCCTTCCTGTTCCTGGGTCCGACAGGCGTCGGCAAGACCGAGCTGGCGAAGGCTCTGGCTCAGGCGCTGTTTGACGACGAAAAGAACATGGTCCGGATCGATATGTCCGAATATATGGAAAAATTCAGTGTCAGCCGGCTGATCGGCGCGCCTCCCGGATATGTGGGATATGATGAGGGCGGACAGCTGACCGAGGCGGTCCGGCGGCATCCCTACTGCGTGGTGCTGTTCGACGAGGTGGAGAAAGCCCATCCGGATGTGTTCAACGTGCTGCTGCAGGTGTTGGATGACGGGCGGATCACCGACAGCCAGGGCCGGACGGTGGACTTCAAGAACACCATCCTGATCATGACCAGCAATCTGGGCAGCGACGCCATCCTGGAAGGCATCCGGGACGGAGAAATTTCCGAAGAAGCCCGGGGCCTTGTGGACCGGATGCTGAAGACGCATTTCCGGCCTGAATTCCTGAACCGGATCGATGAAATTGTGTACTACAAGCCTCTGACCCGGACGGAAATCGCAGAAATCGTGAATCTGATGGTGAAGGCGCTGAACGAACGGCTGGCCGAAAAGCAGCTGAAGGTGGAACTGACGGATGCAGCTATGGAGGCGCTGATTAACCGGGGATTTGATCCCGTCTATGGCGCACGGCCTCTGAAGCGGTATCTGCAGAGCCATATCGAAACGCTGCTGGCCCGCCGGATTATCGCCGCGGACGTGGAACCGGGCAGCGCCCTGAAGGTGGATCTGGACGAAAACGGGGAGTTTACCATTCGCAACTAATCATTCGAAGCTGTATCAGAAAGTCAGAGGGGCCGGCTTGTAAAGCCGGCCCCTCCTGCTGTCCATTCGCCCGATAGGAAACCATTTATTTTTTATCCTGTCCTGCTGAAAAGAAGGCTTCTGTTGAAAAGGGAAATACTGAATAGGTGACGAACTTCTTTTCAGAAAAGAACTCTCTGAAGGAGGGCCGAAGATGCCGGAAATCAAAACCATTGGAAACCGAAAAGTGCTGACCGTAAAGGGAAAACCCTTTATCATGCTGGCGGGAGAGGTGCACAACTCGGACTCCTCTTCGCCGGCTTATATGGAGCATATCTGGGAGCTGGCTCAGAGCATGGGCATGAATACGCTGCTGCTGCCGGTCTCCTGGGCGATGACGGAACCCGAAGAGGGGCACTTCGATTTCACGGTTCCCCAGGCGCTGATCAGCCAGGCCAGGCTCAGGGACAT
>JAFRGU010000167.1 GCA_017433675.1 Clostridia bacterium | reverse complement strand
TGGTGATGAACTACATGCGCAGCCTGCCGAGCGAACAGTCGGAAGCGGCATCCATCGACGGCGCGGGGCATTACCGGACCCTGTGGCAGATCATTCTGCCGGTGTGCAAACCGACGCTGGCCACAGTGACGCTGTTTTCCTTCGTCACCCACTGGAACAGCTGGTTTGACGGCATGATCTATATGAATCATGTGGAGAACTATCCGCTGCAGAGCTATCTGCAGACCATCGTCATCAATCCGGACGCTTTCTTCCGCAACGCAACTAATATTTCGGAATCCCTGAGCCGCTATCTGAATCTGGCGAACGCCCGTACCACCAACGCGGCGCAGCTGTTCCTGGCCACCATTCCGATCATGATGGTTTATCCGTTCCTGCAGCGCTTCTTTACCAGCGGCCTGGTCATGGGCAGCGTGAAGGGCTGAGCAAAAGAAATCAGGGTTTATTGGCGCATGGCGCCGGAAAGGCAGAGATCGGTTATGAAAAACACACTGAAACAGAACAAGCTGGTGAACATGTGCTTCGTTGTGCCGGATATCGAGAAGGCAGCCGCCACCTGGGCGGAGCTGCTGGGAATCGAGAAGCCGGAAATCCGCCAAATCCGGCTGGAGGGCGGCGAAAACTATACCTACCGGGGAAAGCCGGTCAGCTGCGACCTGAAGGTCTGCAATATCCCGATCAATGATTTTATCCTGGAGCTGCACCAGCCTGTGGGCGGGGACAGCACCTTCCGGGAATTTGCCGAAAAGCACGGCTACGGGCTGCATCACATGTCCTTTGAGGTGGGGGATCAGCGGGACGCCATCATCGAAGAGATGAAGGAAGCCGGTTATGACACCACCCGGACGGTCGGATTCTATCCCGGCAGCAGCTGGACGGTGGTGGATCTGGAGGAAATCCTGGGCGTCAATCTGAGCATCAAACCGGTTCGATAATTTTTCGGATATCCGGACGCCCGGCATCCGGAATACCCAGATGCTTCCGGAAGGGCGGAAGAACGATTCCGCACAGCAAACAAGGGGAAAATCCGGCCTGAAGACATCAGAAGGGCGGAAGAACGATTCCGCACAGCAAACAGGGGGAAAACCCGGCCTGAAGACATCAGGAGAGCGGAAGAACGGTTCCGCACAGATAATATAGGAAAAACCGGCCTGAAGCAATGGCGCTTTTGGCCGGTTTTTCTGTTTCCGGCCGGCCCCGGCCGGAATTTTCTCCATTTTCTCCATGCAGGCGGAAAAGGATTGCCAAGCCCGGGAAAAACGGGTATAATATGCAGCAAAGAACGAAACTCCCTTTCAACAGAGGGAAGGAGGCGGAGCGAAAATGGTGGATGATGTATTAAACACCGCAAAAGAAAAGATGGCCAAGACCTGCAGCGTCTATGAACGGGATATGCAGAGCATTCGTGCCGGGCGGGCCAATCCGCAGGTGCTGGACCGGATTATGGTGGACTACTACGGGACGCCCACCCCCATCAACCAGGTCGGGAATATCTCCGTGCCTGAAGCGCGGCTGATGGTGATCGCGCCATGGGAACCGAAGATGATTACGCCCATCGAGAAGGCCATCCAGACCAGCGATCTGGGAATCAATCCTTCCAACGACGGCAAGGTGATCCGGCTGGTTTTCCCGGAGCTGAACGAAGAACGCCGCAAGGACCTGACCAAGCAGGCCAGCCGGGCGGCTGAAGAAGCCAAGGTCGCCGTGAGATCCATCCGGCGGGACGCCATGGAGCAGATCAAGAAGCTGAAGAAGAACAGCGAAATTACCGAAGATGACCAGCGCGAGGCTGAAGAGGATCTGCAGAAAATCACAGACAAGGCCATCAAGGATGTGGACGCGATTTACGCCGCCAAGGAAAAGGAAATCATGGCGGTCTGAGACGCATGAGATTCAAAAACGCGCGGCTTTTTGACCGAAAGTCCGCGCTTTTTTCTTCAAAACAGGCGCAGCCGGACCGTGACGAAGCAAGAGGGAAGAACCATGAACGCAAAACAGCTGAAGGCTTTCTGGAGCATCTGGAAACAGAACGGAGACGGGGACGGAGAACCCCGGCTGCCCCGGCATGTGGCCATCATCATGGACGGGAACGGGAGATGGGCCAAAAAACATAAGCTGAATGTCTCCAGGGGGCACCGGCAGGGGACGGAAACGCTGCGGGAGATTATCCGGCACACGGACGATCTGGGCATCGAAGCGCTGAGCCTTTATGCCTTTTCCACGGAAAACTGGAGCCGGCCGGCGGAGGAAGTGGCGGCCCTGATGCAGCTGATCCTCGACTTCTTTGCCAGCGAGATCGATGAGCTCTGCGAGAAGAATGTGCGCATCCTGATCCTGGGGGATAAAAGCGCGCTGCCGGCGAAGCAGCGGGAAACCCTGATCGAGGCGGAGCAGCGGACAGCAGGAAATACGGGACTGCACCTGAACATCGGCGTCAACTACGGGAGCAGAGCGGAGCTGGTGCGGGCCACGGCGGAGATTGCCCGGATGGTCCGGGACGGGGAAATGCAGCCGGAGGAGATCACCGAGCAGACGATCTCCGACCATCTTTACACCCGGGGACAGCCGGACGTGGATCTGCTGATCCGGACCAGCGGGGAGATGCGGCTGAGCAATTTCCTGCTGTACCAGAACGCCTACGCGGAATTCATTTTCCCGGAGGTGCTCTGGCCGGACTTTACCGTCGCCGAATATGACCGGTGCCTGGCCGCCTTCGGACGGCGGGACCGGCGGTACGGCGGACGGGACAGTACGGCGGAGAACGGGGCAGATCAAGGAGGAGAGGGGACATGAGACAGCGGATCATCACGGGCGCGCTGCTGATTCTGCTGCTGGTGGTGCTGCTGTGCCTGCCGGGCTGGGGCATGGCGATTGCAACGCTGATCTGCATCGGATTTGCAGCCTGGGAGGAATACCATGCCCTGACGCTGGCCGGGCACCGGGTCGTCAGCTGGCCGGCCTGGGTTGTACTGCTGGGAAGCGTACCGCTGACGCGGATCTTCGGCAGCGGGACCCTGGTGCCGATGATGACGCTGTGCCTTCTGTGCATGTCGGCCCAGATCATTTTCCGCGAAACCCCCGACCTGACAGATCTGGCCATGTCTGCGCTGCCGATCCTGACGGTCGTGCTGCCGGGGCTGTGCCTGGTGGCCCTGAGCCTGGTGGATCAGAAGGCCGTGGAGGTGGTCCTGATCACGCTGACCTTCGCGGTGCCGCTGCTGGGGGATACCTTCGCTCTTTTCATCGGCAGCGCGGTGGGCGGGAAGAAGCTCTGCCCTCCGGTGAGCCCGCACAAAACGGTGGCGGGCGCCATCGGCGGTCTGGGCGGCAGCGTACTTGCGGCGGTCATCGTCTGGGGAATCGCGGCAGTGACCTGCAACGCGGCAACGCTGGCGAAGCTGCCAACGGCCTGGGAGTACCTGCTGCTGGGGCTGCTGGGCGGCGTAGTCGGGCAGATCGGGGATCTGTTTGCGAGCCTGGTCAAACGGCACAGTGGGATCAAGGATTTTTCCAACCTGTTCCCGGGGCACGGGGGAATGCTGGACCGGCTGGACAGCGTGCTGTTCATGGCGGTGCTGGTGTTCTGCTACCGAATATTAGTGGGGTAACGCATGAAAAAAATCGCAATTCTCGGATCTACGGGATCCATCGGAACGCAGGCGCTGGACATCTGCGCACGGCATCCGGAAAGCTACCGGGTAACCGCGCTGACGGCGAAGAGCAGCCGGGAGAAGCTGTTTGAGCAGGTCCGGCAGTTCCGGCCGGCCATGGCCGGCCTGCTGGACGGGATTTCTCCCGAGGAGATCCCGGAGGACCTGCGGTTCTGCCGGTGGATGAGCGGAAAAGAGGCGCTCCATGCCGCGGCCGCAGAGGCGGAAGCGGATCAGGTGCTGGTGAGCATCGTCGGGATTGCCGGGCTGCAGAGCGTGATGGATGCGCTGGATGCCGGACGGCAGGTGCTGCTGGCCAACAAGGAAGCGCTGGTGACCGGCGGTCACCTGGTGATGGAAAAGGCCCGGGAGAAAGGAAAGCCGATTCTTCCCGTGGACAGCGAGCACAGCGCGGTTTTCCAGTGCCTGCAGGGAGCCGGACCGAACCGGCTGACCCGGATCCTGCTGACGGCCAGCGGCGGGCCTTTCCGCACCTGGAAGAAGGAGGAAATCCGAAAAGCGACCAGAGCACAGGCCCTGAAGCATCCGAACTGGGATATGGGGGCGAAGATCACGATCGACAGCGCCAGCATGTTCAACAAGGGGCTGGAGATCATGGAAGCCCGATGGCTGTTCGACATCCCGGAGGACCGGATTCAGGTGGTGGTCCATCCGGAGAGCATCGTACACAGCGCGGTCGTTTTTGAGGACGGGGCGGTGATCGCACAGCTGGGCGTACCGGACATGCGGGTGCCCATCGGATACGCCATGGCTTATCCGGAGCGCATGAGCACAGGCGTGGAAGCACCGGATCTTTTCCAGCTGGGAAAGCTGACCTTCGAGGAGCCGGACGAGGATAAATTTCCCTCCCTCCGCCTGGCCCGGGAAGCGCTGCGGGCAGGGGGCGCGGCATGCACCGTGCTGAACGGAGCCAATGAAGAGGCTGTCGCCCGGTTCCTGCGGGAGGAAATCACCTTCGGGGAGATTTATGAGCATGTGGACCGGGCCATGAACCGGCTTGCAGGGCTGCCGGCGCGGAATATCGAAGAGATTTTTGAGGCCGACCGGAAAGCCAGGGAGGTTGTGAGCGGAAAATGAATATCCTGTTTATCCTGCTGGCGCTGCTGCTGCTGGCAATCCTGATCGTGGTGCACGAGATGGGCCATTTCTGGGCAGCGCGGTGGATGCATATCGACGTGGCTGAGTTTGCGGTGGGTTTCGGACCGAAGATTTTCGGATGGAAGAGCCGGAAATACGAGACGACCTTCGCCATCCGGGCGATTCCGCTGGGAGGGTACTGCAGCTTTTACGGGGAGGACTCCCTGGAAAAGCTGTCCAAAGACGATCCAAGGCTGTTTCCGAACCACAGCGTGTGGAAACGGCTGTTCGTGATCCTGATGGGCCCGATGATGAACTTCGTGCTGGCGTTCGTGCTGGCGGCGGGGTTTTATCTGGTCAGCGGGATCAGCACCGTCACGGGGGTGGATCCCTACATCATGGACGTCAACGCGGCGGGGCCGGCCTGGGATGCGGGCCTGCAGGCGGGAGACATCATCACGTCCATCAACGGAAAGAACATGCTGGACGGCACCACGGAGACCCTGCTGGGAACCATCGCGGGGTACCGGCAGGGAGATCCGGCCATGCAGGTGACCGTCAGGCGCGGAGAGGAAGAGCTGCAGCTGGAGCTGACCCCGGCCTGGAATGAGGAAGAGGAGCGGATGATGGTCGGGGTGACCATCGGGGGACAGTACCGGCTGGAGACGGAAAAAACAAATCTGCCCGGGGCGGTTGCGGCCAGCGCGCAGATGTGCTGGCGGGCCAGCGGACTGATCCTGAACGCCCTGAAGAACCTGGTGACCACCGGGGAGGGGATCGAAAACACCTCCGGGCCGGTGGGCATCATCTCCATCGTGTCCACGGAGGTGCGGACGGGCGGGTTCCAGGCATTCCTGGAGATGCTGATTTCCATCTCGATCAACCTGGGGCTGATGAACCTGCTGCCGATTCCGGGACTGGACGGGAGCAGGCTGATCTTCGGGATCATCGAAGTGATCCGCGGCAAGCCCGTTCCGCCGGAGAAGGAAGCCATCGTGCATACGGCGGGAATGGTGCTGCTGCTGGGGCTCATGGCGGTACTGACGTTCAAGGACATTCTGAAGCTGATACGATAGGAAGGGAAAAAATATGACCAGGGAAGTCAAAGTCGGAAAGCTCAGCCTGGGCGGGGGAAACCCGATCCTGGTGCAGAGCATGACCAATACGGATACACGGGATGTGGAAGCAACGCTGGCGCAGATCCGGGCGCTGGCGGAGGCGGGATGCGACCTGGTCCGGGTGAGCGTCTATGATGCGGCCTGCGCGGAGGCGGTGCGCGACCTGGTGGACGGGAGCCCGGTGCCGCTGGTGGCGGATATCCACTTTGATTACCGGCTGGCTGTCCGGGCCATGGAGAACGGCATTGCCAAGATGCGGATCAATCCCGGGAACATCGGCGGCGAGGAGCGGGTCCGGATCGTGGCGGACTGCGCCAAAGCGCACCATATCCCCATCCGGATCGGGGTCAACAGCGGATCCGTGGAGAAGGAGCTGCTGGCCAGATACGGCGGACCGACACCGGAATGCCTGGTGGAAAGCGCGCTGGGACATGCCCGCCTGCTGGAGAAGGCCGGATTTTCCGATATCGTCCTGAGCATGAAGAGCAGCGACGTACGGCTGACGGTGGCCGCATACAGGCTGGCGCATCAGAAATGCGATTATCCGCTGCATGTGGGGGTGACGGAAGCCGGGCTGCCGGGGCAGGGAACCGTGAAGAGCGCGATCGGCATCGGCGCGCTGCTGGTGGACGGCATCGGGGACACCATCCGCGTGAGCCTGAGCGGCGACCCGGTTCCGGAGGCGAAGGCAGGATGGGATATCCTGCGGGCACTGGATCTGCGGACCAGGGGCGTCCAGCTGATTGCCTGCCCGACCTGCGGACGGACAGGGATCCCGGTGGCGGAGATCGGCGCCCGGGTGGAACGGGAGCTGAGCGATATCCGGGTTCCGCTGAAGGTCGCTGTGATGGGATGCATCGTCAACGGCCTGGGCGAAGGCAAAGAGGCGGACGTGGGCATCGCCGGCGGCGGCAACGGAGCGGGGATGCTTTTTGTGAAGGGCGAGGACCCGGTCCGGGTGGAAGGAGACCTGGGAGAGATTCTGATCCGGAAGGTCCGGGAAATGGTTCAGGCACGGGACGGAGAGTGAAATGAGCTACGAGGATTTGATCAGCAGGATTGTCCGGGAGATTCCGGGACTGGCCGGCAAGCTGAGCGCACCCCGGGCAACCTATGTCAAATCTCTGAAAAAAACATATATTACCTTCGAGAGTACGGAGCTGGTGGGGGAGAAGGAATTCCTGCAGCTGGAACGGATCCTGCGGGAGGTATTTCCCGGGCGGCCGCTGGCGGTCCGGGTGGTCAGTCCTGCCCTGCGGGATCATTTCCTGCAGGATATCGGCGCCTACCGGCGCGTGCTGACCGATTTCCTGCGGCGGAACTATCCGGCCATGATGGCCTGGCTGCCGAGCATTGACTGGAACTGCCAGGGAAACCGGATCACCCTCACTTTTCCGGATGAATTCTCCCTGCAGTATATGGGGAAGAACAATATCACCAACCGGCTGGCGACCGCGATCCGGGAGATTTTTGACGCCAGCGTCATCATCGAGACCACCCTGGCCGGAGACCGGGAAGCGAAGCTGGAACAGATGCGCCGGGAACGGGCGGCGAGCCTGATGACCGTCACCAGGGCGGAGATGGCCGAACGGTACGGAACGGGATATACCGCGGAAAAACCGGCGGAAGCACCCGCCAAGCGGAAACAGCCGGCCCGGGAAAAAGCCGATTCCGCCGCCGCTCCCCGGACGCCCCCGAAAACCGGGAACGCGGTAAGCGCACTGGAAACGGGCATTCCGATCCCGGAGATGAGCGATCAGATCAGCGGAAAACCGATTCTGGGCCGTTCGGTCGCAGATCATCCGGTGGATATCAAGGAGCTGACCAGCGAGAGCGGGCTGGTCGTCGTTCAGGGAGACATCTTCCTGAAGGAAACGAAGGAGCTGAAGGGCGGGGAAACCGTCCTGCTTTCCTTCGCCGTGACGGATTATACGAGCTCCATCCTGTGCAAGGTGTTTCTGCGGTACAGGGGACGCCGGGTGGGAAAGAACGAGGCGGAGAGCCTGCCGCCCATCACGGACGAACAGCGCCAGGCCGTCAGCGACAGGATTGCACGGATCAAAGAGGGCATGAACGTGAAGCTCCGCGGGGAATGCCAGTATGATACCTTTTCCAGGGAGCTGACCATCATGGTACGGGACATGGTGGAGATGGAGAAGGAAGAGCGGCAGGATACCGCGGAGGAAAAGCGGGTCGAGCTGCACATGCATACCAATATGTCCACCATGGACGCGCTGACACCGGTCGGGGACCTGATCGCCCGGGCGGTGAAATGGGGACATCCCGCGGTGGCCGTGACGGATCACGGGGTCCTGCAGAGCTTTCCGGCTGCCTTCCGGGCCGCGAAAGGCAAGATCCGGCTGATCCCCGGATGCGAGGGATACCTGATTGACGAAAGAGACATCACGGAGCGGGCTGACGGAAGGCCCTATGACGGGCCGATTGTGGTGCTGGATTTTGAAAGCACCGGGCTGAATACGTCCTCCGCCCGGATCATTGAGATCGGCGCTGTGAAGCTGGAGAAGGGAACCATTGTGGATTCCTTCGAGGAGCTGGTGGATCCCGGAGAACCGCTGAAGCCGAAGATCACCGAAGTAACCCACATCACAGACGCCATGCTGAGCGGAAAGCCCCGGGCGGAGGAGATGCTGCCGAAGCTGATGGCCTTTATCGGGGACTGTCCCATCGCCGCCCATAACAGCGCTTTTGACGCGGCATTGCTGCGGACGGAACTGAAGCGGCTGGGCATGCACTTCGAAAACCCGGTGCTGGATACCCTGACCTATGCGAGAAAACTGTATCCCCAGATGAAGAGCTTCAAGCTGGGCAGCCTGTGCAAGCACCTGGGCGTGAGCCTGAAGAACGCCCACCGGGCCGTGCACGACGCGACAGCGACCGCGCAGTGCCTGCAGCGGATGTTTCAGGAAACCGCGGAAAGATTTCCGGAAATTCATACCCTGGAGGAACTGAACAAGGGCCTGCACGGCGGCGCCATCGGCACCAGCTGGCATATCATCCTGCTGGCCAAAAACCGGACGGGACTGGTGAACCTGAACCGGCTGGTTTCCATCTCCCATCTGGAGTACTTCCGGCGGCAGCCCCATATGCCCCGGACGGAAATCCAGAAATACCGGGAAGGGCTCATCCTGGGCAGCGCCTGCGAGGCGGGGGAGCTGTTCAGAGCCGTGCTGGCGGGGGAGAGCGAAGAGAAGCTCGAGGAGATCGCCGGCTTCTATGATTACCTGGAGATTCAGCCCATCGGGAACAATGCCTTCCTGCTGCGGGAGGACTATGTCAAAACCGAGGAAGACCTGCGCGAACTGAACCGGGTCATTGTCCGGCTGGGGGAAAAGACAGGAAAGCCCGTGGTGGCGACAGGAGACGTCCACTTCCTGGATCCCAAGGACGCGGTGGGCCGGGCTGTGATTCAGGCGGGCATGGATTATGCGGACGCAGAACAGCAGCCGCCCCTGTATTTCAAAACCACGGACGAGATGCTGCAGGAATTCGCCTACCTGGGGGAGGAAAAGGCGAAGGAAGTGGTCATCACCAATCCGCGGAAAATCGCGGAGATGGTGGAGGAGATCAGCCTCTTTCCGAAACACCCGAAGGGCGAGGATACCTTCCAGCCCTACTGGGACGATGCGGAGGAAAACATCCAGCGAATGACCTGGGATACGGCCGAGGAGCTGTACGGTTCTCCGCTGCCGGAGAACGTGGAGGCCCGGCTGAAGAAGGAACTGAAGAGTATCGTCGGATACGGCTACTGCACCCTGTACAACATCGCGGAGCGGCTGGTATCCCGATCCCTGAAGGACGGATATCTGGTGGGTTCCCGGGGTTCGGTCGGATCCAGCCTGGTCGCCCGGATGTGCGGAATTACGGAAGTGAACGCCCTTCCTCCGCACTATCGGTGCACCACCTGCCATAAGGGCTTTTTCGACGTGGACAAGAGCAGGTATCATGTGGGCGTGGACCTGCCGGACCGGGCATGCCCGATCTGCGGGAAGCGACTGACCAAGGACGGATTTGATATTCCCTTCGAGGTTTTCCTCGGGTTTGAGGGAGACAAGGTGCCGGATATCGATCTGAACTTCTCCGGAGAATACCAGAACAGAGCCCACCACTACGTGGAGGAGCTGTTCGGGCATGATCACGTCTTCCGGGCCGGAACCATCTCGGGCCTGGCGGACAAAACGGCTTACGGATACGCGATGCATTATCTGGAGGACCGGGGAATCCAGGCGGGGAACGCGGAAAAAATGCGCCTGGCCGCGGAATGCACGGGGGTCAAGCGGACAACCGGACAGCATCCCGGCGGCATGGTGGTGGTTCCCCAGGAATATGATATCTGCGAGTTCACCGCCGTACAGCATCCGGCAGACGATCTGGAAAGCGACTTCACGACAACGCATTTCGACTTTAACAGCATGCATGACATCCTGGTGAAGCTGGACTGCCTGGGGCACGATGATCCCACGATGATGCATGAGCTGGAAATGCTGACCGGCGTGAACTTCCAGGATGTGCCGCTGGACGATCCCGGCGTCCGGAGCCTGTTTACCTCTCCCGCGGCGCTCGGGCTGACCGAGGAGGATATCCTCTGCAACACCGGAACCTACGGCGTCCCCGAATTCGGAACCGGATTCGTGCGCGGCATGCTGCAGGAAACCCAGCCGAGCACGATGGAGGAGCTGCTTCGGATTTCCGGACTGAGCCACGGAACGGACGTATGGCTGGGGAACGCGCAGGAAATCATTGCCAGCGGCACGGCAACCCTGAGCGAATGCGTCTGCTGCCGGGATGATATCATGAACTATCTGATGGACCAGGGCGTGAAGCCCAAAATGGCCTTCACCACGATGGAGAGCGTCCGGAAGGGCAAGGGCCTGAAGCCGGAGATGGAGCAGGCCATGAATGAGGTCGGCGTCCCGGAATGGTTCATGGACAGCTGCAGGAAGATCAAGTACATGTTTCCCAAAGGCCACGCAGTCGCCTATGTGACCATGAGCCTGCGGGTCGCCTGGTTCAAGCTGCATGAGCCGCTGGCCTACTACTGCGCTTACTTTACCGTGCGCGGGGACGGCTTTGACGCCGGAAGCATGATACTTTCCCCCGACACCTGCCGGGAAAAGCTGCGGGCGATCCGGGGCATGGACAAGCCTACGGCGAAGGACAAGGAAACCGCCACCTGCCTGGAGCTGGTGCTGGAGATGAACATGCGCGGGATCCGATTCCTGCCCGTGGACCTGTACCGGAGCGACGTGCTGAAATTCCGGATTGAAGACGGGAACATCCGGTGCCCCTTCACCAGCCTGAGCGGACTGGGAGAAAACGCGGCGATTCCCATCGTGAAAGCCAGAGAAGAGGGGCCTTTCCTGTCCATCGAAGACCTGAAAATCCGCGGCAAGGCCGGGAGCAGCACCATTGAACTGCTGCGGGCGCACGGAGCGCTGGAGGGGATGAGCGAGACGAGCCAGGTCAGCATGTTCGGATAGGAGTTTTCCGGAGTTTTCCGGAGGCAGGCCTCCGGCATCGCCGGCGCCCCCTTTTCAGCGGGCATCCACAGCAGGAAAGGCCAATTCGCCTGTCGAATTAGAAACCATTCACGCATGTTCATTCATGCCACGAAAGGAGGAAGCCCATGCAGAATTCCATAAACTGGCGGCGGTTCGGATGGATCGTCGGGATCCTGATTGCGGTCTTTCTGGTCTTCTTCCTCCTCCTCCATCATCAGGTTTCCGAGAGCCGGCAGGCGGAAAGCGCCCTGCGGATCACCCTGAGCCGGATGGAGGAACAGAACAAGGAAATGAACGCGGAGCTGAGCCTGGTGGGAACGGAGGATTATATTGTCACCAGCGCCATGACCAATTATGCTTTCATGAACAAGAACGATCTGCGCTTCCAGTTTACGAATCCGGAAGCGCTGTATGCCTATACCGAGGATGAACTGAAAATCCTCATGGACGAGATGGCAGACTGAGGAAAAGCAGAAAAGCCGGATCCGTTTCCGCGAAGGAACCGGGAAACGGCACCAGGCAGGCACAACGGAACGGGCAGGAGCAAGGAACGGAGGAGATCATGCAAAAAGCAGCTGTGATTGGGATCGGATCCAATTCGGTGCGCATGCTGGTCGTCCTGATTGAAGAGGACGGATTCACGCGACTGACCCGGGACCGGGAAGGGACCCGGCTGTTTGCCGGACTGGACCAGGCCGGAAACCTCAGCCCGGAAAGCATGGCGAAAACGGGCGCCGCGGTGGCGCGAATGGCGGGCTCCGCCCGGAAGATCGGATGCGATCGGCTGAATATTTTTGCAACCAGCGCCTCCCGGGACGCCCGGAACGGCGAAAGCTTCCTGCAGCTGCTGCGGGATAAAACCGGTGTGGAACCGGAGATCATCTCCGGGGAGGAGGAAGCGGTGCTCAGCTTCCTGGGAGCGACGGAGGTGGCTCCTCCGGGGACGAAGGCCTGCGGCGTGATTGACATCGGCGGCGGCAGCACGGAGCTGGTGGTCGGGGAGGGCGACCGGATCGACATGGCGATTTCGTGCCAGATGGGCGCCGTACGGCTGTACCGCCTGCTGAGAATCGACCGGGCTGAGGATATGCCCGCGGTTGAGAAGGCGGCTGAGGAAGTGCTGACGGAGAAATGGCAGACTGTGAAAAATCCGCCGGAGATCCCAAAGGTGTGGATCGGTACCGGCGGCACATTCACCGCACTGGCGGCGCTGACAAAGGGGATTCGCTGGACGGACCGCAGCTTTATGCACGGAACCTGCATCACCCGGGAAGCCATCCGGAATATCGGGATAAAGCTGGCGGATATGAGTGTCGAGGAAAGGCTGAAGCTGGAAGGGCTGCAGCCCAGCCGGGCGGATATTGTGGTGCACGGGATCTGCATTCTGCTGGGAATCATGCAGTCCCTGGGAATTGACCGCATCCTGGTGAGCGAATACGGCAATCTGGACGGGTACATCCGGAAGCATTATTTTGGATAAGCAACACGGAGGGGCACGGGAACAGGAAC
>JAFRGU010000166.1 GCA_017433675.1 Clostridia bacterium | reverse complement strand
CTTCAGGATCCGACGCCCAGTTTTTATATACAGCATCTGCGTCCTGCGCAGTCAGTCTTCTTAATACCAGCCGGCCGGTTTCCAGCTTCTGCGTTCCGCAATGGTTCATGGTGATCTCCTTCTGTTCTCCGGCAGTTTCGAATGATCATCCGCTCCGTCCAATCCCGGAGTCCCGGTGTCCTGACATATTAATGTACCATAAAACAGGGACAGATGGAAGGAATGCCCTGCCTTCTGATATGCTTCATTCAGAAAACAGGGCATTTTTCATGATTCCGGTGGCGGTTTACAGGCTCAGATCCGCGGCCTCGAATTTTTTTGCACTCAGCTGGATGCTCCGCGCAGTCCCCGCCAGGAACAGCGCCAGGCCGCCAAGGGTGAACAGCAGTTTATCGCTCATGTACATCGGATCCGGCTGATCCAGAATATCCCGGAAGAACGGGACCGTATAGGTTCCGACGATCTCCAGGACAATCCAGAGGAACATCGCCGTCGCCGCGAAGGCAAAAGCCTTTCCGGGTTTGCTGATCTCCTGATAGTAAACAGGGAAAAACACCAGGTTGAAAATCGCGAAGAGAATCATGCCCTCGCCGATCAGCGCCACGCCCGCGTCCAGCCCGGCCGGGTTCGGCAGGCTGCCGATGACGTTCTTGATCAGGATGAACACGCCCATCAGCAGCAGATCCGCTGTTTCCAGCCCCGCGCAGAACAGGATCCTTGCCCGGACGGCGTCCTGTCTGGAAACCGGCAGCATCAGCGTATAGCCCGCGTCGTGATCCTCCCGGGCCGTCAGGCAGATGAAGAAGATCGACAGGCCTACATAGAAGCAGCACACCCCGTAGGGGTACCCGGGCACCAGAACCAGTCCGGCCATCAGGGGCATCAGGTATCCGGTGGGATGCATGCACAGCTTCCATTCCTTCATCAGCAGTTTCACGTCCTGTCCGCCTCCTTTTCCAGATGAACCATGATTTCCTCCAGGCTGGCCTTCCGGGCATTGAATGCTTCCGCGTTCTCCTTCCGCACCAGCACGGTAAAGCCGTCCCGGGTCCGGCAGGTTCCGCAGGCAGCCCGCACCAGTGCCGGCGGCATCTCTCCCGCGCATTCGGCAATCCGCCAGGCTTCCCGGAACGCATTCAGCGGTTCATCCGCCTTCAGGCAGCCCTGCTGCAGGAACAGGATCCGGTCCGCGCATTTCTCCAGATCCGAGGTGATATGGGTGGAGAAAAAAACGGTTTTTCCCTCCTCCTTCAGCCTCAGGAACACCTCCACCAGCTCCTCCCGGCTTACCGGGTCCAGGCCGCTGGTGGGTTCGTCCAGAATCAGCAGCTCCGCGCCGTGGCTCAGGGCCAGGGCCAGCGCATATTTGATCTTCATGCCGTTGGACAGCTCCGCCGGAGTCTTTTCCCCGTCCAGACCGAAGGCTGTCATATATTTTTCATAGGCCTTCCCGTCCCAGGCCGGATAGAAGGCTCTGGTCACGGCAGTGATTGCCTTCAGCTTTTTCCGGGTATGATAGGTCATGCCTGTGGATACAAAACCGATTTTCTCCTTGATCTCCCGTTCGTGCTCCGCCCAGGGGCGGCCGAAGAAGGTGATCTCCCCGCTGTCCGGATGCACAAAGGACAGCATGGCGTTGATCGTGGTCGTTTTTCCGGCGCCGTTTCGGCCGATGAAGCCGGTAATGCAGCCCGGCGCCAGGCGGAAGGAAACGTCCCGCAGCGTAAAGGCCGGATATTTTTTGCTCAGTCCCCGGACCTCCAGGGGAGAATTGATTTCAGATGCCATTTTTGATTCCCTCCGCAACACTCATAAAGAACTTCGCGTCCACCAGGGCGATGCCGCTGTTCTCATCCCCCAGCACCATCAGCTGATCCCCGGGATGGATATTGAACACGCGGCGCGCCCGGACCGGGATGACAATCTGTCCCTTGTCGCCCACGGTCACCACGCCGAACATATGCTTTCCCCGCATCCCCGGCCTGCTGTCCAGCTCGTACTCCGGCGCGTTGACCAGGTCGTCCAGCGTGACCTCCAGCGCGGAAGCAAGCCGGCCGGATATTTCCAGATCCGGTGTGCTCTCCCCCGCTTCCCATTTCGCGATGGTCTGGCGTGCCACGCCCACCGCCTCCGCCAGCGCCTCCTGGGTCAGGCTTTTCTGTTTCCGAAGTTTCTGAAGGTTCTTCCCGATCATACATTTCCCACCTTTCGGAAATATGATATTTCCCCGGAGCTTGTGTGTCAATCAACGCAGGACGACAACCCGGTTCTGAAATGTCACTCTTCGGTGACATTTCGGACAATCCATGAAAAAGGACTGCCTCCGTTTTGCTTCGTGAGACAGTCCTGTTACCAGCTTTGCGATCACCAACGGATCTTTGCGGTCGTTCTTCGTCTGAGTGTTGTCGTCCATCTCTTTGCTGTGCTTTACATGTTGCGGAGCCACCAGCACGAGCTTGACATCATAATCCCTCAGATAGTCTGCCAGATTGAACCAGTAGTGGCCTGTGGGTTCGAGTGCCCGCCTCCTTGCCGGGTTCACTTTGAATTATACAGGAAGCTTATCATAAACCAGCTGGGTCAGGGTCTTCTTCTCAGCGTTCATTGATATTCTCCGGTCTTTTGGTTAAGCTTTCCGGAGAACTATACTGTCACAGTTTTCTCATCCTGTCAACCCTCGTGATTCAGATCGAGGTCCCTGTGACCGGTGATCAGGCATTTCTGAAAGAACGCTCGCGATCCGGTTCGCTGGATGGATTAATTGATGGCAGTTCCGTTGACGTACAGCGTATACCCGTTCCCGATCACGTTGGCCGCGTCGCCTTCAAAAGAGGTAATATAGGTATCCGCTGTCAGCGTCCAGGTGCTGGTGCTGTCGAGAATGACCGAAACATTTCCGATCTCGCTGGATACCGTGGCGCCCTTCGCGTTGACGATCTCACCGCTGATGGTGCCCTCGAAGGAGGACCCGTACTGCAGCGTCAGGGTCAGCGTGGAATTATCCCCCACCAGGATCGTGCCGCTCAGGGCCTGTGCGTCCGCGATCAGCTCCGCCGTGTTGGAAGCGCCGTGCCATCCGTCGTCACATACGGAAAGGAGCACGTCGCTGCCCTCGTTGTGCAGCTCGACCTCGTACAGCGTGATAACGGCATGGGTGTTGGTGACGTGGAACATATGCCCGCTCAGGCTGGTCAGGCTTCCGCCCGACATGGTGAAATGGGATTCTCCGCTGTCCGCATCCCCGCTCCTGGACTGATAGATCATGATGGTGTCCAGGAAGCTGGCAGTCCCGTTCATGGCGGTGTTATTGGCGGTCATGTCGCAGTTTTCCAGCGTAATGCTGTT
>JAFRGU010000165.1 GCA_017433675.1 Clostridia bacterium | reverse complement strand
CCACCGCCAGGCTGGGCATCAGGTAGGGCAGGAATGCCATGTTGTTGACGTACGCGGCCCACTTGCTCCGCCGGTTTTTGCTCACGCAGTATCCGATCAGGGTACCGATGGTTCCAGCCAGCAGCGCGCAGCAGATCGCCACGAAGAAGCTTCCCGCGAAAGCGTTCCAGATATCCGCGTTGTACAGGATACCCTTCTGGCCGTACATGCCGTTCTCCGTCACATTCTCCGCTGTCATCCACCATTTGGTGGTGGTATGCCCCGCGATGCCGTATTTGATGAAGCTGTAGTCACCGGGGTTCGGCAGGAATGTCTCGATAGCGAACAGCAGGATGGGCAGGATACCCGTGAACAGGGTCAGCAGCACGAAGAGCGTGCTCACGAGGTATTTCGCAGGCCCCAGGTTCACGACACTGCTCTGCCCGCTCTTGCCGGTGACGGTGGTAAAGTTTTTCCGTCCGGATGTGGTCCGCTGGTTCACGATCAGAATCAGGAATCCGAACAGCATCATGATCACCGCCAGGATGCTGGCCTGTCCGGCCCGGTTGGTACTCATGCCGACGTACTGGGTGCTCAGCGTGGACAGTTTCAGGTAGTGGGGGATCGGGTAGGAGCCCATCGCGCTGGAGAATACCAGCAGGATTGTGCTCAGAATGGCGGGCTTCACCAGCGGCAGCGTCACCCGGAAGAAGGTCTTCCATTTGGGGGTGTTCAGGATCGTGGCCGCCTCCTCCAGGTTCGCGTCCATGTTCCGGAAAATGCCGCCGATCAGGATGTAGGCGAACGGTGCATAGTGGATCGCCAGCACCACGGAAACGGGGAACAGTCCCTCGCACCACCATTTCGGCATGTAGACGTTGAATAGAGCCACGAATAGCCCGTCGTTCCCGCCGGTCACGGCGTTGCTGTTGAACAGGTTCTGCCACATGACAGCCAGCGTCCACTGAGGCATGATATAGGGAAAAATGAAGATGGAACTCAGGTATTTCTTGAATTTCAGATTCGTTCTGGTCACCAGGTAGGCGAACACGCCGCCGTACAGGATCGCCCCGAAACAGGCGAAGATGCTGATCAGGATGGAGTTCATCAGCGGCGTCCACAGATAGATGGACGCGACGCTTTGCGTAACCCGCTCCCGTCCGACCCGGCTGGTGATACTGTCCGTGAACAGGTTCTTCCAGTTATAGGTGGTCAGTGTGCTTCCCACCGCCTCAAACTGGCTCTCCAGTGCTTTCTCCTGGGTGTCGATTGAGCCGGGATGCAGCCTCACCGTGTCCCGGACAATGGTTATCATGGGATAAATCGTCGTGATGGTCAGGATGATGCCCAGTGCCAGCAGTATGGCGTTCTGGGGTTTGGTGATGTAGGTGCGGAACCTGTTCCACGTTCTGCGGAAATTGCTGGCTTTCGGAACCGCCGCGGTGGTCATTGCTCCTCCCCCTTCCTTTCATGATGTTGGTTCATCTTCACGGAGCGCGGTTTAACCTTTTTTCGGTTTCCCTTCCCGCTGTTGCAACGGAAACGGGCGGCGTGCCGAAGTCTTTCCCGACGCGCCGCCCGCTTGGGGTTTGTGGATCCGTTCCCGGATATTGCTTTTACTTGTTGTTTACGATCATGTCGATCCAGTCGCTCATCGCGCCGGAGACGCTCGCGCAGTAGGCCGGCTCCTCAACGACCAGCTTGCCTTCGTTCAGCCACCAGTCGTATCCGCGGTCGTTCATGGCCGGATAGAGCAGCTCGTCGGTCACGTTGCCGGCGTCGTCCTTCTTGTATCCATCCTTGCTGTGATCCTGCATGCAGGCAGGCACGGGAGCATAGCCGCCCATGTCCTTGCCCCAGGCATAGAAACCGTCAGCAGTAGTGGTCATGTAGGCGATCAGCGCGCAGCTGGTCCAGGGCAGCGGGCTGCTCTTGGTCAGCATCAGATAGTGCTTGTAGGCATATCCGCCGATGCCGGTGTAGTCATCCTGATAGGCCGCGACAGTAATATTATTGCGGGAGGATTCCGGAGTCTCCTCCACGCTGCGCAGCTTGCTGTATACCAGCAGGCCGGCCTGATCCTTCGCGGAGGTGGTCACCAGCGTGTTGCAGATGGGGCCGTCATCGGTCTGCTCATTGTACTTCTCGCACCACAGGTATACCCACGCCAGGCCGTACTGAACATTGTCGCCCGTCAGGCCCAGATCCGCGGCGTCTTCCTTCATGCTTTCGATCAGCGCATCGTCTTCTTCGTTCTTGCCGTCCCAGGCTTCATAGGCTTCCTTCGCGATGGTGGCATACTTGTCGTTCGTCATCATGTAGAGGAAGTTTTTGCCAACCGGCTCGCTGTTGACGCCCATGAACAGGGGCGCTTCACCCTCGCGGACGAAATCCCACATATTCTTGTAAGTCTTCTCACCAAGGTTGTTGAACATGAACACCTTGTTCAGGGTCTGCAGCGCCAGGGGATTTTCGTTGTTCTCCTTGGCTACGCCCTCGGCATCCGTCCAGTCCTTGGGCACGAAGTTCAGCAGCAGCCCGGTGTCCAGCATCTTGCTCTGGATCTGGTTGCCGTCCTGGATCAGCGTCATGCTCATTACATGGTTTGCGCCGTTGACGTCTTCGGTCAGCTGATCGAAGATCTTGTTTTCCTTCGGCTGCTGCCAGCCGCCTTCATAATCCAGCGTGTAGTTCGGGTCAATCTTCTTCAGCGCTTCCTCGAACAGGGGCAGCACGCTCTTGCCGCGGCTGGAGTTGCCGACCGCGTCGAAGCGCTTTCCGTTGCTCTCTTCGATGGCCTTCTGGAACAGCTCTTCCAGCGTCATGGTCTGAGCCTGCGCGATGACTTCCTCGACGGATTCCGCCGCTGCGAAGCTGAACACGCTCAGGCACATCGTCAGTACCAATACCAATGCCAAAATCTTTTTCATGTTGTATGAACCTCTTTTCTTTTCGGCTTTCGCCTTTAGTGCCCTGATTATACCACGAATTTTGGAAAAATCAACCAGAATTTACAAAAAACTTCACTTTCCCGGATCACTGCCGGGCTTTCCTTATGCCTGGTCGTGAAAAAACGGGAGAAGTCCTGCGCATCTCCCGTTTTTTGCTTATGTATCGCTCCGCTTGCTCGTATCCCCGTTCTGGCAGCGATAATAGACCGTATCCGGCTCCAGTGTCACGCCGTCTTTCGCGAACAGCTCGTCAATGGTCAGCAGCATGTATCCGTTTTCTTCCAGGTATCGGACCATCTGCCGCGTCGTCTCCGGTGTGTTGTCCTTGATGTCATGGCAGAGGATGATATCCCCGTCCTGAATCGCTTTCTTTACCTTGCTCATCACGGCGGAAGTCTTCCGTCCCCGCCAGTCGTAGGTATCCAGGCTCCACTGAATATAGGCCCATCCGACCTTCGCCTTCCGCATTGGCGGATACCGCCCCCCCGGAACCCGGTCATACCGCACCGGGATTCCAATGGCCTGGATCATGGCCTTATTCACCTTGGCCGGCATCTGCCGCAGCGCACCCGCACTGGATTTGGCGACGTTCCCGTGGTGCCAGTTGTGACTGGCCACCGCGTGCCCCTCGTCGTGCTGCTGCTGAACCAGGTACTCATATTCGCTAACCCGGTTCCCGATCACGAAGAAGGTCGCCGTCGCGCCGGTCTCCATCAGGCTGCTTAGCACCTTCGGGGTATTGGTCCCGCTGGGTCCGTCGTCGAAAGTCAGCGCGCAGGTGTTGTAGTAGCTCAGATTGTCCGTCTCGGTCCATGCGGTTTCAGTCATCATATCCCGGATTTGCGGATAAAAGAAGGTGACGTTCATCATCGTCGTCTTTCCTTCATACAAAGCTTCCGCCGGGTAGTGCAGCACAAGGCTCATCCCGTGCAGCGTAAATTCCGCCTCCTCGATGGCCTCCCGTTTGCACAAGGCTTCGATTTTTGCTGCATCCGGCTCCGTCTCGGGCCAGTAGGCGGTCAGTCCTTCCCGGATTCCCTCTCCCAAAGTGGTCCATGTTTGCTCGTCTTCATCAAAGATATCTGTTAACCGGATCCGTTCTCCGGTATTCATGTCATAGGTCCGGGTCGTAAAAACCTGCTCCGTCAGCTTCCGGTGATAAGTGGTTCGGCTCTGCACCAGGAAGCTCAGCCAGCGATGCCCCGTCCGGCTGTACCGGATCTCCACGTCCACCCGGCTGTTCTTCTTCGTGTTGTTCTGCGCTGCCGGCAGATCGTTTCCTTTTTCTTCCGCCCACGCCTTGGCGATCCCGTTGATCTCCTCGGTCACATTCTCGTTCGCTGTTTCGACCTGCCACAGCCGAATAATGGACTTATTCCCGTTCTTCGTATCCGTATAGGTATTTTTCACCCTGTGCATCTCGGAGATCGCTTCAGCGCACCCCGTCCCGAGCGTCCGGATCATCAGGATCAGGACCGCCGTCCAAAAAACAGCTGTATACTTCTTCATGTTTATCTCCGATAACCCAGCAATCACCCAAAGCTCTCCTCACACAATCCCGTATTGTAATCAAAAACCCCTGCCCAGTAAATCCTCCCGGCAATATACTCCACCTGTTCCCCCTCATAGAAGAAGCAAACCCGTTTCGCCCCGTTGTTATAGCACAGTGTGTTCACCATACTGTAGCACAGCAGGGTTTCCCCAGCCTCGCCCCATTCCTGAATTTCGCTCCGGAAGCTCTCGCTCAGATTCACCAGGATCGTGTCCCCTTCCACGGCGATCCCGAGGATATCCTCTTCCCCGACGTTCTCCGGCATTGTCGCTGCCAGCCCTTCGCGCTGCTCCCGCTCCCCGGGGCCTTCCATCAGCGCTGCCAGCTGTGCCCGGGGGCTGTCGCTCCGCTCCCGGTCCACGGTTTTTTCCACCGGTGCCAGCTTTCCGTCCCGTGTGTAGTAAACCGTCGTCCGCCCCATCAGGAATGGCGTCATCATGGATCGCCGCAGCAGTCCTCCCAGGGCCGGTATCTCGCCGACTTTCCTGTTCTGCAGGGAAGTCATCGGCCGCTCACCAATCCGGATTGAAATCCCCGCCACCCCGGGAATAAACGTAGTCAGGCTGTAGCAGATCGCCGCTGCCAGGCATGACGGATCCACCCCCATCGCGGCCCATTCATTATCCGCGCCATCCCGGAAGCTCAGCGTGATCATCCTTCCGCCGTCTGTCAGCTCGCTGGTCAGTGGCTCGTGAGTCATCATTCCGGTCAGATCCGGCATATCAGGCACCCCTGTCAGGTAGGTACTCCCCTGGCTCAGGTTCTCGAGAATCGTCGCGGCCATCTGCGCCGCGCTCTGTCCGGGGAAGGTCAGCGTCCGGTTCTCGCAGGTGATCCCCTGCCCGTTTTCCAGCGGATAATACAGTGTCATATAGCTGGTCAGCGGCGTGGTGGTCGGATCGGCGCCCACCGGCGTCCGTTTCGCTTCCATTTGTTCCCACAGCACCGGCAGGTTCTCTCCCGGATGCGCTGTCAGGCTGCCCATAGCCAGGCTCCCGCTGGTATCCAGCCCCACGCTCTGCCCTGCCACCAGCACGTTCACACACCGGATGCTCTCCATTTCGCACAGCGTAGACGCCAGTGCCAGGCTCAGCGTGTAGAACCCCCGGTATCCGAGTCCCAGCGCAGAGCTGGCGAGATTCACCGTCACAACACCGCCGCTCAGTTCCACCGGGTTTTCCGCTGCCAGGCTTAGCGCCGTCTCACCGCCAAGGCTGTCGACCTGTTGATTCCCGGGAAAGCTCAGCAGTTCCCGCGTAATCGCTGTCAGCTCCTCCGCCTTCAGGATCCCGGGAATGCTTTGGATATGCTGGGCCACAAGATTCAGCCCGTTCTTTCCCGGCAGGTAAAGGGTCCACAGACCCGGTTCCCCGCTGAAGTAATCCCCGTCCGGCGCCGTCCACCCGACGTGGGCAGCCGGCAGCTCCGGTGGATCTTCTTTTTTTTCTTCGACAAGGGGACGCGTGCATCCGCTGAGACACAGCAGCGTCGCTGCCACCATCAGGCTGATGATCCGCTTCTTCATGCCTTTGCGCCCCCCTTCCCGTTTCTTGGCAGGGTCACGGTGAAGCAGCTCCCCTGCCCCGGCTCGCTCGCTACGCTGATGTTTCCGCCGTGCATTTTGACCAGCTGGCGCACGATACTCAGTCCCAGTCCGGTCCCGCCGGTCTCCCGGCTCCGGGCCTTGTCCACCCGGTAAAAACGGTCGAAGATATGCTCCTGGTCCTCCTTCGGGATGCCGATGCCGTTATCCTTCACGCGCCAGATCAGGTTTTCTCCGGCTTCGTCCAGCGTCACGCGCACGGTCCCGCCGTCCTGGGTATATTTCATCGCGTTGTCGATCAGGTTGTATAGGATCTGGTTCAGCTTCGTCCGGTCTCCCGTCATGATGATTCCCGGGGTTACGCGGCTTTCAAGGGTCTGCCTCCGCCGCTCGGCCACCGGCCGCAGCAGCCGCAGGATCTCCTCCGTCAGCGCCGTCATGTCGACGTCTTCGGTCTTCAGCGCGTCCTGCCGGTTGTCCATTTTCGTCAGCGTCAGCAGATCCGTGATGATGCCCGTCAGCCGGTCGATCTCATGATTCATGTCCTGCATGAATTCAGCCCGCAGTTCCTCCGGCATTTCCGGCTGATAGATCACCGTCTCCAGCATGATCTTCATTGTCGCCAGGGGGGTCTTCAGTTCGTGGCTCGCATTGGAGACAAACTGATTCCGGCTCTGATCCATTTTTTCAAGCTGCGCCGCCATTGTATTGTAGTTCTCCGCCAGCTGCCGCAGCTCGCCGCTGCCCTTTTCGGGAACACGGACGCTCAGGTCGCCCTCTCCCATCCGGCGCATTGTCCGGCTCAAATCCGTAATCGGGTTGGTCAGCACCCGGCTGAGGAAAAGCGCCGGGATAAGTGCAGCCACCGCAATGATCACAAAAACGCTGTTCAGCTGCGTCTGCACCTGCGCTACGCTGTCCATCATCTTCTGGATTCGGCTCACGTAGACCAGCGCTCCGATCGTCCCCCAGCTGCCAACCAGCTCATGCGCGCCATAAGCCAGATATTCCGCGTCTTTTTCTCCTGTCATGGTCGCTACGGTTTCCCGTCCCGGCTTGTGCATGGCGTAGGCTGCGTCATCGTTCCCCACCAGTACGCGAATCGCTTCTCTGATCTCTGTTCGCTGTCCACAGAGCGTATTGAAGCTGTCATACTGGATTTTACCATCCGTATCCAGGATCATCAGCCGCCCGTCCAGCCCGGCTGCGTCGCTCTGCAGGCGGTTGTTCAGGGCAGCCTCCTGTCCATTTTGAAGCATCGGCCCGTAGATCCCCGCCAGGTTTTCCATGGCTTGGGTGTCTTCCCGGGTTCGCTGAGATGTCAGATAATTGCTCACGACGCCCGTCAGGTTCGTCGCCGCTACCAGGAAGGAAGCCGCCACCACGACAAAAAAGGCCAGCAGGATTTTCACCCTGATGCTGGCCCAGAATGGCATTTTCTCAGTCCTGATCTGTGAAATAGTAACCAACCCCCCACTTGGTGAAGATGAACTCCGGTTTCGTCGGATCCCGTTCAATCTTCTCCCTCAGGCGGCGGATATGCACGTCCACCGTGCGGGCATCCCCGGCGTAGTCGTATTTCCAGACCGTTTCCAGCATCTGCTCCCGGCTGAAAACCGTCCCCCGGTTAGTGACAAACAGCTGCAGCAGGTCGAATTCCTTCGCCGTCAGCTTGATGTCCTTCCCGCCCAGTACAACGCTGCGCTTCACCAGATTCACGTCCATATCGTGAACCCGGATTACACGCTGCTCCTGCTGCTGCATGCTTGCGCTGACCCGGCGGAAGATGGTTTTGATCCGGGCCTTTACCTCGAGGATGTTGAAGGGCTTCGTCATGTAGTCATCCGCGCCGTACTCAAGGCCAAGGATCTTGTCCATGTCCTCGCCCTTGGCCGTCAGCATGATGATCGGCACGTCGCTTTCCTCCCGGATCCGCTGACACACGGAGATCCCGTCCAGTTTGGGCAGCATCACGTCCAGCAGAATCAGGTCAGACGCGCTGTTCTCGAATTTGGCCAGTGCTTCTTCCCCGTCCATCGCACTGTCCGTTTCATATCCCTCCTGCTCCAGGGTATATTTCAGCCCTTTCAGGATCAGGGGTTCATCATCCACCAGCAGAATTCGTTTCGCCACTGCGAACACCCTTTCCAACCATAGTGTTACAATCCACAGATTGATACTCAGTTTAAGTATATCTGCCCGAAGGGGGTCTGGGGCGCAAGGCGCCGGTGGCGCCTTGCGTTGGTTTCGATCGGAAAGCCCCCCAGTTCCAACCTTAGTTGTAACTCACAGACCGATGCTCCGTCTCATAATCCATGACAATAATCAGCGTCCGTCCGCGCTGCATCTTGATCTCTTCGCCCTCTTCATCATAGAACACGGTCCGGTCGCTCAGCGT
>JAFRGU010000164.1 GCA_017433675.1 Clostridia bacterium | reverse complement strand
TCGGTCTTTTTCCGGTCCCCGATATAGAACAGATAGGACAGGAACCGCACCCGCTCCCGCTGGATGCCGTCGCCCATCAGCGCTGCGGCGGGAACATCCAGGAACTTGCCCATCAGGTCAAGCAGAGGTGCTTCGATGGCGGTCACTACATGCACGCCGGTCCGCAGGTCAAAGGTCTGCAGGCCGCGGACGTCGTCCTTGATATTGGCGTTCAGCCAGTCGCGAACCCGGTTCAGCGTCGCTTTATAATCGGCAATGCGGGTATCGATCACCAGGTGCTTTACATCCTCCAGGGCTTTGGTAATCTTTTGGCCGCCGGGCACTTCGCCCACACCCAGATTGCCTTCGGAGTCAGTCAGAACGACAACGTTCCGGGTAAAGTACGGCGCATGAGCGCCGGACAGGTTCAGCTCCATACTGTCATGGCCCGCTACAGGATACACATCCATGGCTGTAATTTTCGGAATCATGGGCATCCTCCTCTATTTCTGCTAGTCTTCTTAATGATGTAGCACTTCGCTGGAAAGCATCTGACCGAAGGAGGTTTGGAGGGCGATCGGAAAGCCCTCCAATCTTCTCAGTGATGCAGCACTTCGCCGGTCAGCTTCTGATAGTACTTCAGCAGCGCGCTGTGATCGCAGGCGCCGTCGCCGTCGTGATGCAGGATCTTCATCATCTCGAGCACCATCTGGGTCAGCGGGATCGGGGCATCCACGGCCTTGGCCGCATCCTGCACGTTGGTCAGATCCTTGATATGCAGATCGATCCGGAAGCCGGGCTGGAAGTTCTGGTCCATCATCATCGGAGCCTTGGCATTCATGACCGTGCTGCCGGCCAGGCCGCCCTTGATGGCCGCAAAGATCTTTTCAGGCTCCACGCCGCACATCTGGCCCATCTGCAGGGCTTCCGCCAGCGCCGCGATGTTCACGGCCACGATCGTCTGGTTGCACAGCTTGGTCACGTTGCCCGCGCCGACATCACCGCACAGCACCACGGAAGAACCCATGGCTTCCAGAACGGGCTTGAACTTGTTGAAAACTTCTTCCTTGCCGCCGACCATGAAGGCCAGGGTGCCGTCCACGGCCTTGGGCTGGCCGCCGGACACCGGCGCGTCCAGCATGTCGATTCCGTACTTGGCCAGTTCCGCCGCGATCTCCCGGCTGGCGACGGGATTGATGGAAGAGCAGTCGATGAAGGCCGCCGTCTTGGGCATCTTCTCCGCCAGCTTGTCGTCTTCCAGCATAACGCTCTTTACATGGGGGCTGTTGGGCAGCATGGTGATGACCAGGTCCACGCCCTCTGCAGTCTCCGCAGAGCTTCCGCACACGGTGGCGCCCGCCGCCTTCATCTCTTCCAGAGTCGCCTGATTCCGGTCATATACCCGCAGCTCATAGCCGGCCTTCAGCAGATTCTTCGCCATGGGCTTGCCCATAATTCCCAGTCCGATAAATGCGATTTTCATTTCTTTTTCCTCCTCTTTCTGTTCATCCTGTTTCACAGTTTTCCGTTCGCGGCGAATCCGCCGCATCTATTGGTGATTGCGCAGAGCGCAGATTCCAACCTTTGCCCGATTATTTGATCAGCCCCATGCCGATCAGGACCTTGCGCAGCTTCTCCCGCTGATCATCATGCAGCGGCAGGATCGGCGGCACGCAGTCGCCGCAGTCGTGCCCGATCAGCTTCAGCGCTTCCTTCAGGGTCACCGGGAAGGATCCCATGTTAGTCGCGACCCGCAGCGCGCTCAGCTGGAACTGGGCTTCCAGCGCGCCCGCATAATCCTTCGCCTGGAATTTCTCGTAGATGTCCACAGCGATCCGAGGAGCCACGTTCGCGCAGGAGGCAATGGCGCCGCTAGCCCCGTAATGCAGGCCCGCGAGGATCAGGGTGTCCCGGCCCATCATGACGCTGAAGTCCATGCCCCGGGTCAGCCGAATATATTCCTCGGCATTGGTCATGTCCCCGGTGGAATCCTTCGCGGCTACGATGTTATCGACCTCCGCCAGCTTCGCAATGGTGGCCGGATCCACGCCCACATTCGTCTTCGGCTTGTTGTTGTAGATGATGATCGGCAGGCTTGTCTCCGCCGCGATCGCCTTATAATAAGTATAAACCTCTTCCTGCGTCTGGCTGACGAACATGGGTGTCAGCACGCTCAGCGCGTCGATGCCGCCAACCTGCTCCACGGCCCGGGCTATTTTGATGGCGCCCTTCGTGGTAATATGATTCGCGCCGGCGTAAATCTGCATCCGGCCCGCCACGGCATCCTTGGTCAGTGCCAGCAGATCATTATAAAAGCCCTGATCGTAGGCATAGAACTCACCAGTCGTTCCGAAAGGGAACACGCCGTGAATGCCGTTTTCCGCCAGATAATCCACCAGGCCGCGATACGCTTTTTCGTTCAGCCTGCCCTCCTGATCCACCGGGGTGACAATCGGAACTACGATTCCTTGGGGTTTGAATGACATGGCTTTTCTCTCCTTTCATGATGTCCTGGTTCCTGTGATAAATCTAGCATAAATTTCCCAAATACGTCAACCCGAAAAGCAAAATCACGATGGAACAGCTTTTCAGAAATGAAATGATTTGAAACTGAAAATTTCATTGACATTTCAATTTGCAAAATGGTACCATAGGACTGGAAAAAAAGTCTGAAATGGGTTCCCCTCAATGAACCGAAGAGGAGCTGAAGCAATATGGCCAAAGCCGCAATCTTGATGCCCTATCCGGACCTGAAGGACATCTTTGACGCTCTGATCCACAATTATCCCCGGCTCACCCCCATGACCGTGGAATACGTGCAAACCGATCTCATCGCGGAGAAAGCCGTCCGTCTCGAACAGGAAGGCTGCGAACTGATCATCGCCCGGGGCCTGCAGGCCCGGCTGGTCCGCTCAGCCGTGGAAATCCCGGTCATTGAAATGCGCGCCTCCACCCAGGAGCTGGAAACCCTGGTATTGGAACTGAAGCAAAAATCCCGGCCCGTTCCCGGTGAGACTCCCCGGCTGGGAATCATCGGCTTTTTTAACATGTTTCACAGCACGGAACGCTTCAACAGCCTGCTGGATGTGGATCTGCGGGTGTATACCGCCACAGAGATCGACCAGTACAACATGCTGGTGAACCAGGCCGATATTGACGGCTGTCTCGGCGTTATCGGCGGCGAATTTGTTCTGAAGCAGGCCGCGGAGCATGGCCTGGCTTCCTGTTTTCTCTCGATGGGAGAAGAAAGCGCCCGGGAAGCGCTGGAATCCGCTTCCCTGGTGGGCTACAGCATCGATCTGAACAAACGGTCCACGGCGGAAATCAACGCGATGCTGGATAACACGACCTATGCACTGGCCCAGGTTGATGAAGCCGGCACCATCCGCCTGGCCAACCGGCTCTTCTATGAAATGCTCGGAAAAACGCCCAATGAGATCATCGGAAAAGAAGCAGGGGAGATCGTCGGGGATCTGTCCCCGAACGAGCTGAAGGAAGCCCTCCAGACCGGCCGGGAAATCGACGCCTCCGTTGTCTCTCTGGGGCACCGGACCGCGCTGATGAGCATCATGCCCGTACAGGTGGAGGAGCATATTTCCGGCGCCATCCTGACCTTTCAGGAAAGCCAGCGGGTCACGGAGATGGACTCCACCCTGCGGAAGGAAGCCGCCCGGCAGGGGCAGGTCGCCCGGTACAATTTTGATCAGATCTTTGCCGAAAACCCGGAGTTCCAGCATATAATCAGCCAGCTGAAACGTCTCTCCCGCTATCCCGCCCCCGTTCTCCTGAAGGGGGAATCCGGCACCGGCAAGGGAATGCTGGCGGAGTGCATTCACAATTATTCCCTGCGCTGGGACAGCGTTTTCGTGACGCTGGACTGCAGCATCTCCCATCCGGATGATCTGGACGAAAAGCTTTTCGGCCGGTACAATTCCCGGAAGGATGCGGATCTTTCCGCAGTGGAACTCGCGCGGGGAGGCACGCTGTACCTCCGGCAGGTTGAGCTTCTTTCACTGGAAACGCAGTATAAAATTCTGCAGTTGGCGAGAGGACGGTATCTGGGGAACGGCTCCAATCTGGCCATTCCGATCGATGTCAAGCTCATTCTTTCCACCGAAGCCAATCTGCAGCAGAAAATGCAGGAAGGAACTTTCCGGAGGGATCTGTATTATGCGCTGAATGCCCTCCGGATCGAAATCCCGCCCCTCCGGAACCGGCGTGAGGATATCCCCTTCTGGTTTAACACCATCCTGTCTCAGCGCTCCCGCACCCTGGGCCGCCAGATTCATCTTTCCCCGGATGCTGTTCAGGCTCTCGTCTCCTTTGACTGGCCGGGCAATCTGGACCAGATGTCCAGCCTCTGCGACCGGCTGGTGCTGCTGGCGGAAAAGCGAAACGTATCCGAAGAAGTCCTGCTTCAGCACCTGCAGGCCATCAGCAGTGAACAAACGATTCCGGAAGCCGACCCCCATGAAACCTTCCTGAACACCCGGGCCCGGGAGTTGCTGGAGCTGCTGGACCGCTGCCACGGCAGCCGGGAAAAAGCCGCCGCGGAGCTGGGGATCAGCAAAACCACCCTCTGGCGCCGAATGAAGAAATACGGTATCGCCCGGGATCTGTCCCTGGAAGAAAAATAAGAAAGGATCCATCCGAGGGAAGGATTCTTTCCTTCGTCTATTGAATTTATCAATATCATCATTTCCGTTGGAAAGGGGTTGATTCCTTGCCATTCCGTTGTACTGCCGCCCCGAAGGATCCGGTCCGGACCCTTGCATACGAACCCTGGAAAATGGCCGTTCATTCTTTCCGGGTTTCCCCCCGTACCTGGTATGTTTCAGGCCAGACCTGGGTCGGCTGCTACCTGATTGATACCGGCGACGGATGCATTCTCCTGGATACCGCGATTCCCGAAAGCCTGTACATGCTGGTCGACGGCATCTATCAGAGCGGACACGCGCC
>JAFRGU010000019.1 GCA_017433675.1 Clostridia bacterium | reverse complement strand
CCTGGGCTGTCAACTTTCAGCCGGAGAAGGTGGAATATCTGCGCGGGACGGGTACAGATGTTTCCCAGTACAGCACCACGCCCTATCTTTCCTACAGCGATACCTACAACTATGCCATCCGCTGCTATTACAGCGTCGCCAACGGTCTGTACTGTACCAGCAATCCCTTCACTGTGACTTATTATCAGGATGCCTGGACGAAACAGCCGGAGGGCGGAAGCTATGTTGCGGGTACGAAGTTTCACCTGACATGGGAGCTTCAATTTACACCTGTTACCATTATCCTGCGCTACTGCACGCCGGAAGGCCATCCCATTACCCAGGTGCCGCAGTTTCCGATGGATCCGGCGAAAAGCTACTACGATATGGAGATCGAAAGCGGCAATCCAACCCAGTATTATTACATCTGGGCCTGGCTGGACGATAACCATTACGTGGTCAGCGATCCCTTCCGAGTGCAGAAGCTGGAGGAATACATCTTCGTACAGGAACCTCAGGATATCGTCATACCGGAGAATGATTCCGGGAGCCTGACCTGGGTAACCGGATTCTCGCCCCGGAAAACGGAAGTGCTTGAATTTGCCATCGGCGATCCGGATCACGCAGTGAGCTGTACGGAGCTTGCAGATCCGAAACAGAACACTTTTGAAGTTACGACGGATGGAACGAACAGAGAACGGGCTTTTGTTGTCCGCGCATGGTGCAGCGCAACAGCGTATGTGGATTCAAGCCCGGCCATCGCGACGCAGGAGCTGATCGAACGGATCTTCACGCAACAGCCCGAGGACGGCAGCATTCCCGTGAGCGGGGAATATTCGCTGACCTGGATGACAAACTTTATCCCTGTCAGGACGGAAATCTGGCGCGGCAGCTACACGGAGGGACAAATGACAGATCCCACGCTGTATCTGACGACGGACAATCCGATGGCGGGAACCTGCCAGCTGGAGAACGATCGTCCCGGAACGCTGACCGGATATGAAGTGCGCGCCTATTATACCGATACCGGTTACATCGGCAGCAATGCCGTGGGAATCTACCATGAGCGCAACTATCTGTTCGTCCGCCAGCCGCGCGACGGTCATATTTTCCCAGGAGATGAAACCGTGACTGTCAGCTGGGAAGTGGACTTTACGCCTGTCAGAACGGAAATCATTCTGAACGGACAGGTCATGGAAACCCTTGATGCCGACGTGATGGCATTTGACTTTGGAGAATCCGAAGATGAATATCTCGTCCGGGTGTATTACGACGAAATCAGCTATATTGAAAGTGATTCCTTCACAGTAAAAGTCCACTGGAATCACAGCGGCACACTGTCCAACGGAATGACATGGCGGCTCGCGGTCATTCTGACAGAAAACGATTCCAGTGTCATGCGCAGGGGTCTCCTGCGCATTGACGGAGCAGGCGCAATGCCGAATTTTTCAGATGCAAGAATGTCCCCATGGGACCGGATTCTGTCGAATATGTACAGCTATTCCGTTTCCAATAACGGGGTCAGCAAGTATGCCGTACTTCACATTCAACTGGATGACCGCATCACGGCCATCGGCAATTACAGCTTCAACTCTTCCCTGACACAGTCCGTTCATTTTCCTTCATCGCTTACCCGGATCGGTGATTGCGCGTTTATGGGTTCGGGACTGATCGAAGTGGATTCTTTTCCAGACGGACTGCAGACCATCGGGATCAGCGCATTTGACGGATGTATCAGCCTGATGAGGGACGACACCCTTTATTACAACAAAAACTACGGCCGATTATTCATTCCGGACAGTGTCACTTCCATCGGAGCCTTTGCCTTCCGATATGCACCGATTCAGGAGCTTTATCTGCCTCATTCGCTCAGCCGGATTCCCGAACAGTGCTTTGCAGAGAACAAATACCTCGAGCGCGTTTATCTGCCGGACGATCTGGCAGCCATTGATGAATACGCTTTCTACAATTCCGCCAACAATTATTCCAGCGGGCTGGCTTATACGCTTTCGATCACCTCTTACAACCAGGAGTATGAAGGCGGCGTGGTGAAATTCCCGGATACGCTGCGATCCCTTGGTAAAGGCGCATTTGAACGCTGCTACCATATCCGATCCCTGATTCTTCCGGAAGGACTTACCGAAATCCCTGAATCCTGCTTTGAGGGCTGCGGAGAACTGACCAGCATCACGCTGCCTGAAACACTGATCCGTATCGGAGACTATGCTTTTACCAAGTATTACCCCGGCCGGAGCGTATCCCGGATCCCGGAAATAACGATACCGAGGAGCGTGACGGTTATCGGAGGATATGCCCTTGGCTACAAACAACCAGGCAGCCTGTCTTCATACATTCATGGAATCACCATATGCGGATATATCGGGACAGAGGCGGAAGCCTACATCCGCCGGCAAAACAACGAAGCGTTTGTCTTTGAACCCCTGGATACGGAAAGCCTTACTCTTTACGGGGTCATCAACGGATCTGCCTGCGGAGGTGAAGACGCTGAGGCAACGGAATACCAGTTTATCGAGACGGAGACTTCCGGAACATATACCCTTGATTTCCGATTCAGTACAGAGAGCTTTATCGGTCTCCGCCGTGATATTGACGACAAAAACAGCAGCCGAATCGAGTGGTATTCAGCAGCTTCACCGGCAGCAACCAGTGCTGTACTGACAAACCGCGGCGCAACATCTGAAACGGCCTCCCTGCTGGCTGTTCCTGCCGGACCGGGCAGGCTGACGCTGACAGACAACGGAGACGGGAGCTATACACTCAGTTATGAAGCGGTTATTTCCACAGGCTTCATCAGTGGCAGCGTCACCGGCTGGGCAGAGGTGGAAATGACCGCCAATGACGGCATGTTTACATACTCCGCTGAGATTGACCCGAGTACATCATGGTCCGGTTCCTTTGAAGTCTGCTTCATCATCGATGATGCGGAGTACACCGCCAGCGCGACGATTTTCGATACGGTGACAGGTCTCGTACTGGAACCGCGTGAGAATGAGGATGGAGACTACAACTATGACAATATCATCCTTGCGGTTTCCGCTCCTGCGACATACACCTTCACCGTTGATCCCATTGCCCTGATGCTGACTGTTACCAATGATCTGGAAAAACCGGGGGCGTTCCTGATGGGCTTCCGGGGGAACTATCCGCAGCGCATGATCGATCTCTCCTCCGGCGAGACAGGCATGACAGAGGAGGGCGGAGAAGGGGAACGCCCCATCAACCCTTATGTTTTCCCCGGCGGTACAACCCTGTGGGCCTCCGCCTATGTCAGCCCTGACAACGAAGGAAACTTCTATATCGGCTGCAACGGGCAGACCTGGGGTACTGCCTCTGTGAATGAGGAAACTGTCATGACGCTGCATCAGGACGGACGATGCCCCATCTGGGTGAACGAGAACTTTGACGGCGCGGAGTTTGACTTCTACTACTGCCCGGAAACGCATCAGATGATGATTCAGAAGCATATCAGCACCCACCCACTGATGCTGTATACATGGAATACTGCAGAAGAGCGGCCCATGAGCGAAGTCACGGATTATTACGAGAATGATACCGACAAGTTCACGATAGCGCCGGAATCCGCGATCCATTACAAGGAAGAGTGGGATGAAACGCCATTCGTGCCGGATGGCAAAACCATCGTCATTACAGCACCGGATTATCCCGGGTATCACGTCGCCGCATGGTACCCGTGCACGGTCAGTATGTGGTGGTCCTCTGACAGCACCGGCTTTGATCTCAACCTGTATGGGGATGAACCCTCCCTTGGAAGCGGGAATTCTCTGGTATATACCGTTGAGGATGTTTACGGAGAGATCCAGCTGACAGCAGTGTATGAAGCGGGTGAAGCCGAATCGGTTACCGTCACCTTCGACAGCCAGGGCGGGTCCGAAGTCGCCGGTCAGACGCTGGAAAGCGGCGAGACCGCTGCTGAACCGGCTGCCCCGCTGAAGATCGGATCTGCCTTCACCGGGTGGTATACGGACGCTTCCTGCGCCGCGGAAACACGGTACAGCTTCGGCACGCCCGTCACAGCCGATCTGACGCTCTATGCGGGCTGGATCATTCCTGAGCCCGCGGGCCTCCTGAAGCTCCCGTCGCGTCTCACAGAGATCGAGGATGAGGCCTTCGCGGGAATTGCCGCCGAAGCCGTCGTGATTCCGGAGAGCGTGACCACTATTATCGGCGACCCCTTCGCCGGCGGCAATGTGCAGTATGTGTACGGCTTCCCCGGCACCGAAGCACAAACCTTTACGGTAAATTACCCGGTCTACACTTTCGTCCCCATCGACGCTGACTGGCTGGCCAACCACGAATGAGGAAGCACAATTCCGGAAGCGAGCGCTGTGGTTAGCGGGAATCATCAGGAACATGCCGGGAAAAACGGACTGCGCCAACGGTAAAATGATCAAATTCAGCGAATATCCGACTCAATGCTCAAATCCTCTGTCAAAATCCATGGCAGGGGATTTTCATTTGCCCCAATTTCCGGAAACGATATTTCAATCGTCAACAGAACGGAAGCAGGCGGATTCCATAGAATGAAAACAAAACAGGAATCAGGGGCATCTGTGTCGAAAAAAGGGACATATCGCAACAGACGGTCATTTTAACAGACGGGTGGGAAAAGGATGAGAAATGTCAGGATCGGCGCCCCGGGCTTCATTCTTATGCGGGAAACCGCGCGGGATATGCCAGGCACGCTGAAAAGGATTGCCGACCTCGGGTATGACGGATTTGAATTTTTAGGCTTCTTTGGCCATTCCGCTGAAGAAATCAGCCGCTGGTGTCAGGAAGCCGGTCTCAGGCCATACGGCTGCTTCGCACGGCTGGATGAGCTTGCCGGGATCCGGGACGGCGGCACCGCGAACGAATTCGACAGGGCTGTCGAGATGCAGGGGGACACACCGGATGAAAAAGCCGCCTACCTGAAGGAAATCGGCTGCGAATATGTCAGCCTGATGGTTCCGAACAGCACGATGGACGAAACGAGGACGGAGCGGATCAATCAGGTATCAAAGCTTGTCCGCAAATACGGTATGAAACTGCAGTACCATAATCATGATTATGAATACACCAATATGGTAAACGGCAAGTACCGGATGGACAGCATCATGGAAAATACCATACCGGATGTACTCTGTGAGCCTGACCTCGGCTGGATGGAGATTGGCGGATATCGCTGCAAAAGGGCACTGGAGAAGTACGCAGACCGGATCGAGGTTATTCATCTGAAGGATTACTATCGCGATGCCTTCGATATCAGCCTGCCATATGAATTCCGTCCCATTGGCTACGGCGTCATGGACTGGGCAAGTATTCTTCCGCTGTGCGAGAAAAAAATCAAGCCGGTATGGTATACCGCGGATCATGATAAAGCCATGCACGGCGATATCTCTGAAGAGCTGAAGCTTTCGCTGGACTTCATTCGAAACGCAGTGAAATTCTGCTGAGGTGAGGGATATAACACGGGAAAGGATTCCCTGCAGAGAACAGATGCCGATGGGCATTTCGGGATAAGCTTTGAACGACTACCGGAGGAGGCAATCAATGAGCAAATACACTGATTTGGCGATGGAACGACGCAGCCGGTTTACACCGGAGGGCAAACCGGCCTGGAACTGCTGCCAGGCGGTTGCATCCGTTTTTGCGCAGGATGCCGGAT
>JAFRGU010000163.1 GCA_017433675.1 Clostridia bacterium | reverse complement strand
GATCCTGACGGTCTCATTCAGCTTCGTGATAATGAAATTGCTTTCGCTACCTGACTCGAATTCATAGGAACATTCCAGCGGATATTCTCCGATATCCTCCCCGCCGCCGGTAATCGACACAGCGATGACATCACTCTTGCCCCCGGTTACCTTCCATGTAGTGTCACCGGTTTTTTCAGCGTGATAGCTCTCTGTATCGTCAGAAACATGGAGATCAGGTCCGTGGAATTCTCCGTCGTATATGATCTCTTCATTGCCTCCAAGATCAAATGTGATCTCAAGCGGCTGAATGGACGTCAATTTTCCAATAATGTTAACGATTTCGTAATTCCCGTCCCCCGCGGGGAAAGTGATGGTCGGCTCATAGGTGTAGTCCCCCGCATCCGTGAAGCCGCCGCATTCCACCTGCATCTTCCCGTTGCCCTTCAGGCTGAAAACCGCCCGTATACCGGTAGGCCGGTCTTCATCCCCGAGGAAAATCTGGCTCAGACGCTCCGCCTCCATATCGTCACCGTATCTTGCTTCGATGCCGTTCGGTACCCACGGGTATCCGTTATATACAGGGTGTACGCCGTCTATGGTATCGACAGTGTTCAGTGTGAGCAGAATTTGAATTGGCGTAACCTCCAGTTCGCCGTCCACATATTTGATGTCGGTGAAGGAAGATGTCACATCCATATGGGATGAGTCATAAATCGTAAATGACGTAATCTTGCTCGTTCCTGTCCCCGCGTCCGTCTGGCTGCCTGAAACCGTCCCTTCCCATGTAAAACCGTCCGGCAGCCCGGTGACCGAAATGCTCTCCGGACCGGGTACCAGGGGTGTCCCGTCATATTCCTTCCAGTATGGGCCTGCGGTGACAGTTACAGGGTTTTCGTTCGCCTTCACGGTCAGTTTGCCCAGATGATCCTCAATGATATAGTTTCCGGGTTTATATTCACGCCAGTCAATACTGTAGGTATTGTCACTCTCGCCGACTTCGGTCCGGCTTCCGGTAACAGTTACGGTAGCCCGCTGCTCATCTGTATACTCAATTCTCGGAGTGCCGACAAGCCCTGTGACTGTCAATTCATTCTTGGTCAGTGCTGTCCCGTCATAGTACTTCTCCGCTGTTCCGGTGGTAATGGTAACGGTCGCAGGCGTTACGTGATAGGTATCATTGAGACAGACGATTTCATAGTTGGACTCGTTTCCCATTTCAGATTCAAATGAGTGCGAAATGGAATAGTCTCCCACATTCTCCTCTGCATAACCCCAGACGCCCAGCGTAATATCATCTCCGAAGAATGTCCCATGTACTTCCGTCTGGGAGCCAATCGTAGCAACGCCTCCGATACCTGTATTTGGAGGCCCAAGTTCTTCGCCTGCATGATTACCATTTCCATAGACTGCAGAAACAGTCAGAATAGTGGCTCCCTCACCGAATACCCTCGTTCCGCCATGCAGGTCAAATTTCAGTTGCAGTCGCTCAATCTTCAACGTTCGACCGGTAAAAGTGACATCGAAATTGTCCGGTGAACAGTATCCGCTTTCCGTATTGGTGCAGGAATATCCGCTGCTGCTCAGTGAATAATCTCCGGCGTCCTTTCCGCCGCCTGTGACAGAAAAGTGAATAACATCGTCCCAGCTCCAGTGGATATCCCACTGCGTATCGGAAACCTTCGTTACTGTGAAATTGGAATTATCACAGGTAACAGCTGGATCGGCTCCATGATATTGCCCGTCATATACAAAGGTTCCGCTGCCGCCCAGGTCAACGTTCACTTTCAGCGGCTCTACCTTCAGCGTACCGTTGACTGGGGTTACATCCGTAAACGCAGCGGTTACATCCGTTCCATCCGGTTTCTTGATCTGGTAGGAACTGATAACGTTGTCACTGGAACCCACGTCGGTCTGACTGCCGGTAATCTCCGCGGTGCAGGTATACCCCTCGGGAAGGCCTTCCGCTTTCACCGTGGTAGCTGTCAGGGGGGTTCCATCGTAGGCTCTGGTAACCGACGGCGCGGTCAGTGTTACAGCCGTGTCGATCGTCGTCATCTCCAGTGTTCCCAGTTTTTCGACGATGGTGTAGTTATTCTGATCCGTGTCACCCCAGTCAATGGTATATGTGTTCGGGGTCGTGCCTGCTTCCTCGAGTTTTCCCGTTGCGGTCACTGTTACCTGATCGTCTCCCTGCAGCCCCTCCACCTGAACCTCGTCACAGGTCAGCGGAGTACCATCCTTGAGCTTGGATGCTGATCCGGTAGTGATGGTCAGGGTCGCCGGCGCGATAACCACTTCCAGCTGTGTAAGGGTGAGATCAAGGTTCACGCTGCTGCCGGAAGATGTGGTGGCGCTGCCGGTCAGAGTGTAGGTACCTGCGCCCGTTCCCATGCCGCTTATGGTCAGGTCCACCGTTTCTCCGGTGAACAGGGCAAATCGGTACATCACGTCCATGGCACGAAGGCGGGTACCGGAAACTGTCTCGCCGGCATGACTGCCGTTCAGATAGGTCAGCACAGGCTGCGGGATAAAGGTGCCTCCGTTATAGCTTGTTTCGGTTCCTCCCAGACCTACCTCAATTTTCAGCTCTTCTACAGTCAGTGTGCCCACTGTTTCCTGGATTTCATAGTTTTCTTTCTTGGCGGTATCCCAGATGATGGTATAAGTATTCTTGGTAGTCCCGGCTTCAGTCAGACTTCCCGTGGCAGCAATTTCAGCCTTTTCGTCATTCACCAGGCCGGTAATCTCTGCCTCTTCGCTGACCAGGGCTTCCCCGTCATAAACCTTCTCTGCGGACCCGGTCTTCACAGTCAGCGGTGCGGGAGTTACCTTCAGCGTCCCGCTGACCACCTTCAGGTTCGGGAATGCCTTTGTGGCATCCTTCCCGTCTTCGTCCAGGATTTTGTATTCAGTAATCTTGTTCTCAGCTTCCCCGGCGTCGGTCAGGCTGCCTTCCACCTTCGCTTCCACAGTGTAGCCTTCGGGCAGCTCCGCAATTTCAAATTCTGTATTCTCCAGCGGTTTCCCGTCATACACCTTCTCCACGGACGCCGCTGTCAGAGTCGTTTCGTTTTTGTACACCGGCAGAACGGTCAGTGTGCCAAGCTCTTCGCTGATGAGATAGTTCTTCGGGTTCGCCCTTCCCCATTTGATTTCATAGGTGTTCAGGCTTTCACCGGGTTCGGTCTGGCTTCCAATGGCCTCAATGCTGATCGTCGGATCGATCTCGATGGGAACAAAATGTGCCTCGTCCCCGTTCAGGGGACGGCTGTTATAATTGGTAACGTCGCTGTCAACAGTGATACGGACGTTGGAAGAATCCTGCATCAGATCGTTTTCAACCGTCTCCGGAACCCTAAGCCCTTTGCGGGTAACCGTCCTGCCCTCTGTTTTGCCGAGCTCAGCGATCCGTTTTTTCAGTTTCGTCTCATCCCATCCCGCATCCTTGCAGGCCCTGGTTCGCAGTTCTGGATTGGCCGCGTACAGGCGCAGGACCTCCTCCGGCAATTTTTCTACCGGTAAAGTTTCGACCATGAAATCGATACTTTCCTGATTCTCCTCGCTGTGCAGGCAGACCGTCAGCTTCTGTCCTGTGTACAGAATGATCTCCCGGGTTTCTCCGGTCAGCGGATTCGTACCGTGAACCCAGGTCGCGCCGCTGACGGAAATCATACTCTCGCTTCCCAGTGCGGACCGGGTCACAATGGACGTATTGCGCCATACTGGTTCGTTAACTTCATACCCGGGTACCGTGCGGAGTTCCGCCTCTTCGTTGGTGAGCGGTGTCCCGTCATAGTATTTCTCCGCGCTTCCGGTCCAGACGGTAAGCGGCGCCGGATCCACCTTCAGCGTTCCGCTGACTTTCTCCACGCTGGTGAAGTGATTCGTCACATCTTCTTCGGCAGCGTTATAAATATGGTAATTTCCAACGGCGTTCTCGGTTTCACCCACGTCCGTCAGGGCGCCTTTCGCGGCGACCTGGATGCTGAGGCCCTGGGGAAGGCCGTATACCAGCACATCGGAAGACCGGCGCAGTGTTTGTCCGTCATAAAGCTTGCTGGCGGATTGTGCTGCCAGGGTGACGGTTTCGCCCCATACCCAGTCTCCGTCCGCCGGAAAGTCAAATCCGATCCAGGTATCTGAAGTCTCTTTGACTGTCCCGGGATGCAGAATTTCTTCGCCCTCCGGGCTGCCGTTGATCACGCGTTCTATCAGAACCGGATCCCGCAGCACCTGCTCCGCCACAAACCCGCTGATATCCTCCAATGTCAGCTGGGCCATCTCAGGTGCCACGCCTCCCTGCTCATCGTCAGGGGCAGGAATTGTGACCTTCCGGCCTGCGGGAACATCCATCCTGCGCCGTGCGCCGGAAGCATCCTTAAAGTCGATCTGGGCTACTCCCTCAAGAATACCGACACTGGTTGCACCTCTCCCACCCGCGCTGGAAATTCCCTCCGGATCCTCCTGGAGGAATGCGATCGTCCCACGGATACCCACAGTCATGGTGGAAGTTTCAATGTCAAGGCTCTCGTTCTCATCCAGCTTGTCCTGTACATCCAGGAAAAGCGATCCCTGGCTCAGGCTCAGCTTCAGATGGCTGTCCTCCTGTACAAACTGTACGCGGCTGGAAGCGTCCAGGGTAACGATTTTCGTATCGTCAAGCCCAATAGAGGCGATTCCGTCTTCACCGGTCTGCATGGTTTCCCCGCTGGCGAAGCGAACGTTCTCCAGCACAAAGCGGGGAACTCCCTCGGGATCGAAAATTTCCACGCTGCCCTCGTATCGCAGCAGGCGCATGGTACCGGCATCATAGCTCTCCGCCATGGTGGAACCGGAAATCATCGCAAGAATCAGTGCCAGCAAAATCATGATTCTTGCCGCAGCCTTCATATGGTTCATGTCGAGCGCTCCTTTTTGATCGGGAATCTTTTGTCAGAAAAGACGGGGATCCGGTTCCCCTTCTGTATATTGATACGTTCTGAAAACCGTTCCTGTTCATCTCTGTTTTCAGTTTTTTTCTCCTCAGGAGAAAAGAGAGCAGGATGGCCTCCCCCGTTTCAGAACAGATACGGCAGGTAATGGTAGATATGCTGATACACCTTCTCGTACATGTGCGGGGCATTTTCCATCACGGTATAATGCAGGTTGCCCTTTCCCGGATCGTCGCTGAACTCAAAAAGATCCGGATATGCCTTCATTCCCTCGATCTGTGGATTCAGGTTCGGATAGGCAATATCTTCATATCCCGTCCCTGCAAAGATCCGGAAATCACGCTTTCCAAATCCCTGCTCAACCGCCCGGTCATAAAGATACCTGACCGTTTTTTCAGTTTGTTTTCCGCCGCCGAGTCCGCCGAACTGCCAGCAGTCTCCGGAAAGCGGCAGAAAAACAGAGAAAAGATCCAGATTTTCCAGGAAAGCGAACCAGGTTGTCACGCCGCCCATGGAGAATCCCCCGATTCCGCGGGCTTCACGCGCTGCCTGCGTAGAGAAAGCCGCGTCCACCGCGGGGATCAGGTCATTCCGCAGCTCCTGCTGGAACCGGAGCACATGACCCCGTTCCGCAGCCTCATCCACACGGCCGGTCCGAACCGGTGCCTGATTGTAAAAAGTGGGAAATACCGTGATAAACGGCGCACCCCGTTCTTCTGCGAAGGAGCTGTCCAGGGCATTCTTGATCTTCGAGCAGTCCAGCCAGGCATCCGGATTCCCGCCGCCGCCATGGATCAGATAAAGCACCGGAAACGCTTTCTCATTCGAATACCCGTACGGAAGATATACATTGGCATATTTTTCCGTGGGGGCTCCACCCTCATCTGTCGTAAAATAGGTAATCCGTTCCACGGTTCCCCTTTGATTCACATCATGATACTGATGCAGTTCCATTCTGTTTCTCCTTGTCCTGTATTTCCGATTCCCATTCCCGCAGGAATGACTCCATAAACGCATGACGGGCCTGGGCCGTTTCCTTTCCCTTGGCTGTGTTCATCAGGTCCTTCAGCCGGAGCAGCTTCTCGTGAAAATGGTCAATGGAGGATTCCAGATTCCGGCCATGCTTTCCGCCGAAAGCAAAGGTTCTGGCGATACCGATGGCGCCAATCGCGTCCAGCCGGTCCGCGTCCTGTACGATCCTGCCTTCAATCGTTTCCGGTTTCTTTGCTCTGTTTTTGCTGAAGGAAACGGCGTTGATATCCCTGCAGATCCTGTCAATCGTCTCCGGATCCAGCTTCTGCGCGTTCAGAAAGGCTCTCGCGTTCCTGTTATTCTCGGTATGGAACAGCTTATGATCGTCCGCGTCATGCAGCAGTGCAGCCAGCGCAACGATGCCCGTGTCCGCCTCCGGTTCGCTTTCCGTAATCATCATGGCATTCCGGTACACGCGCATCGTATGATCCGCCCCGTGTCCGTCCGCATTCCCCGCAAACAGTTCCCGGATATATGTCTTCGCGTCTTCGATCGCTTTCTGTGAAATCATCATTGGCATCTCCCGGCTGTTATCAGTTCATTATACCACCGGCCAGTTCTCCACGCAACCGAACAGATGAGTCTCTTTCAGGAAAATGGCTTCGATGGATTCAGTCTGTCCGGATCGGACAATTCTCTTCTTGACTTTCAACATCTTGTGGCATATGATAATGGTACATAGAGCGGATGATGAGTTCGGGAGAGATCACGGCCAGGAAACTGTTTCGATCTCGGTTGAAAGGTGATTTGGGCCCGTGGCGCCGAAGGGGCAGGAAAAACTCTCAGGCAAAAGGACCGGATTCTGACGCACCCTGGAAAGCAGCAATGCACCGAAGAAGTAAAGCGGCTCCCGGCGGCTGAATCTTTCAGGTGAAAAGACAGGGCACAGGCCTCATTTTTGTGTGGTTCTGTGCCCTTTTCCTTTCTCCGCGGGGAAAGCCCGCGTAATCCCTGAAATTGTAAAGGAGTGACTCGGATGGATGGAAAAAAGACGCCCCTGTATGATGTCCACGTAGCCCAGGGCGGAAAGATGGTGGAATTCGGCGGATACTGCCTCCCGGTTCAGTATGAAACCGGCGTAATCCGCGAGCACATGGCCGTGCGCACGGCCTGCGGTCTTTTCGATGTCTCCCACATGGGCGAAATTCTTGTGGAAGGCGACGGAGCCATTGCTTATCTCAACCATCTCCTGACCAATGATTACACGGTAATGCGTCCGGGGCAGGCCCGTTACAGTCCCATGTGCCGGAAGGATGGCGGCACGGTGGATGATCTGATTGTCTATAAGCGCCGGGATGACAGTTACTTCGTCGTCGTCAACGCATCCAATAAAGACAAGGATTATGCCTGGATGCTGGCGCAGCAGACCGGATCCGTATCGATCACTGATGTCTCCGATCAGTATGCGCAGATTGCTCTTCAGGGTCCCAAAGCGGAAAGCATCCTCCGGCGTCTGACGGACCGGATTCCGGAAAAGTATTATACAGCTTATTTCGACGGTCAGGTGGGCGGCATTTCCTGCATCCTGTCCCGGACCGGCTATACCGGGGAAGATGGCTTTGAGCTGTATCTGCCGCCGGATCAGGCGGTGCATATGTGGGAGCTTCTGCTCGAAACCGGCCGGGAAGACGGGCTCATCCCCTGCGGGCTCGGTGCCCGGGATACCCTGCGTCTGGAAGCGTCCATGCCCCTCTACGGCCATGAGCTCAGCGATTCCATCTCTCCGCTGGAGGCCGGCCTTGCATCCTTTGTCAGGCTGGAGAAGCCGGAGTTTATCGGTCGGGATGCTCTCCTGGCCCAGTCTGCCCCCGATCGGCGTCGGGTCGGTCTGAAGGTCACCTCCCGGGGCATTGTCCGGGAACATCAGGAAGTTTACCTGGATAGTCAGCCCGTGGGCATAACCACCTCCGGGACGCATTGTCCCTTCCTGGGCGGAGCCTTTGCCATGGCGCTGATCCGTTCGGATATTCCGTCGGAGGGTGCGCAGCTGGAGGTCGATGTCCGGGGACGGAAAGTAGCGGCGGTGACCGTTCCCCTTCCCTTTTACCGGCGGCCCAAAAAGTCTTAAGGAACCTTGGATAAATCACAAAAATGAGAAAAATCAGGAGGACAGAATCATGACATTCCCGAAGGAGCTCAGGTATACCGAAACACATGAATGGGTGCTGTTTGCCGAGGATGGAACCGCCACCATCGGCATCACCGATTATGCCCAGGATCAGCTGGGCGATCTGGTCTTCGTCAATCTGCCGGAACCGGGAGACGCCGTTTCCGCCGGTGAAAGCTTTGCGGATGTGGAATCCGTCAAGGCTGTTTCCGATGTGCTTTCTCCGGTCTCGGGCGATGTGGAAGCTATCAACGAAGTCCTGGCGGATGAACCTGAACGGATGAATCAGGATCCTTACGGAAGCTGGTTTATTAAAGTCAGGGATATTACCGGCCAGGTGAATCTCATGGACGCCGATGCCTACCAGGCTTTTGTAGCATCCTGCTGAGACTGTAGGAGGAAAAAGATGTCCACTTATGTACCCGTTACCCGGGAAGAGGAACAGGCCATGCTGGAAGCCTGCGGACTCCGCAGTCCGGAGGATCTTTACGGGGATGTACCAGCTTCTGTACGGCTCCGTAAGCCCCTGAATATCCCGGAGGGCATGGCCGAGATGCAAGTCCGGCGGGAGATAGAGCACCTGGCTGCGAAGAACACGGTATTTCCGCATGTATTTCGCGGTGCGGGCGCCTATCGTCACCTGATTCCGGCGATTGTGGATACAGTCACGGGCCACGAATCCTTCCGTACGGCGTATACGCCCTATCAGGCGGAAATCAGCCAGGGTGTGCTGCAGTCCATTTTTGAATTCCAGACGGATATCTGCGAGCTGACCGGGCTGGATGCGGCCAATGCCAGTGTTTATGACGGGGCCTGCGCCGCAGCCGAAGCCTGTGAAATGTGCAGGGAGAAAAAGCGCAGCCGCATTCTCGTATCTGAAAGCGTGGATCCGAAAGTCCTGTCGGTGATCCGGACCTATGCTTTCGGCCGGGATGCTGTGGTGGATCTGGTACCGCTTCGGAATGGCGTGACCGATCCTGATGCTCTTATTTTGCTTCTGCAGCCGGATGTTTCCTGTCTGGTCATTCAGCAGCCGAATTATTTCGGCTGTCTGGAGGATCTGGCGCCGCTGACAGAAGCAGTTCACGCTTCCGGCGCCAGAGCCATTGTCCACTGCAATCCCATCGCCATGGCGGTACTGAAGACCCCCGGAGAATGCGGGGCGGATATCGCCGTAGGCGAAGGTCAGCCGCTGGGCATACCGCTCTCATGGGGTGGTCCCTATCTTGGTTTTATGGCCGCCGCAGCAAAACTGATGCGCCGTCTGCCCGGACGGATTGTCGGGGAAACCGTGGATACTGATGGCCGGCGTGCCTTTGTGCTGACCCTCCATGCCCGGGAACAGCATATACGCCGGGAAAAGGCTTCCTCGAATATCTGCTCCAATGAGGCGCTCTGTGCTGCGCGTGCCGCTGCCTATCTGGCGGCGATGGGACCGGAGGGCTTGCGGCAAGTGGCGCTGCAGTGTGTGTCCAAAGCGCATTACCTGCAGAAAGCGCTGGAGCAGGCCGGGCTTCATCCGGTCTTCCCGGATCAGCCTTTCTTTCATGAGTTTGTGACCGAATGCCCGGACAGCGAGAAACTGCTTTCCGCTCTCCGCGCCGAAGGCATTCTCGGGGGCCTCCCGCTGGCGGGAAATCGGATGCTCTGGTGCGCTACGGAGATGAACACCCGGGACAAAATGGATCGGGTTGCCGCCATCGTCAGGGAGGTGACTGCGTCTTGAAACTGATCTTTGAAAAAGGGGCACCCGGTCGGCGGACTGACTATCTCGGTCCCTGTGATGTGCCCGTCATTGAACTGGAGGGAGCGCTTCGGGAGAAGCCGCTTCGCCTTCCGGAAGTGTCGGAAGTGGAACTGGATCGGCATTATTCTGCCCTGGCCCGGCATACCCACGGGGTGAATGACGGCTTTTATCCCCTGGGCTCCTGCACCATGAAGTACAATCCTGCCCTCAATGAAGTCGCCGCGTCCCTTCCCGGCTTTACCGATGTGCATCCCCTGCAGGAGCCGGAAACGGTCGAAGGCTGCCGGGAAGTCTGCGACCGGCTGGAATCGCTGCTCTGTGAGATTACCGGCATGGATGCAATGACCCTGCAGCCGGCCGCCGGCGCCCACGGAGAGTTCACCGGTCTGCTGCTGATCAAGGCGTATCATCGGGCCATGGGGCATACAAATCGGACAAAAATACTCGTGCCGGACTCTGCGCACGGGACCAACCCGGCCAGTGCTTCCATGGCCGGCTTTGAAGTCGTCAGCATTGCCTCTGATGAAAACGGCTTCGTGGATCTGGAGGCGCTGAAAGCCGCAGCCGGCGAGGATACCGCCGGCCTGATGCTGACCAATCCCAATACGGTCGGGCTCTTCGATCCCCAGATTCTGGAGATCACCCGTATTGTCCATGAGGCCGGCGGACTGAACTATTATGACGGTGCCAATCTGAATGCCATTATGGGGATCGCCCGTCCGGGAGACATGGGGTTCGACGTTGTCCATCTGAATCTGCACAAAACCTTCTCCACGCCCCACGGCGGCGGTGGGCCGGGCAGCGGTCCCAGCGGCTGCAGAGCATTCCTGGCCCCGTTCCTGCCGGGGCGGAATACGCCGGAATCCATCGGGAATGTACGTTCCTTCGGAGGAAACTTCCTGGTGGCCGTCCGGGCACTCACGTACCTGATGACCATCGGCCGGGAGGGGATACCGGAAGCAGCCATGCACGCGGTGCTAAACGCGAATTATATGCGTGTCCGCCTGGCGGATCTTTTCCCCATGGCCTTTGACCGGATCTGCATGCACGAATTCGTGATGACGCTGGAAAAGCTGAAGGAGGAAACCGGCGTTTCCCCTCCGCCCTGGCGGAGGCGAAGCGTCTTGTCGCCGCCCGGGATGAGTTCATCGGGAACGCGAAGAAGGAGGCCGAGTCCCTCCGCAAGAGCTCGGAGGAGAAGGCCCGCTCCAGGATTGAGGAGCAGGAGATCATCCGCATCGCCCGTTCGAGAAGCGCGGAGATGATTTCCAATGCCGAGGCCAAGAGCGCGGAGCTGCGCCGTGTGGCCGGCGACTATGTGGACGACGTGATGCGCCAGGCGGAAGAGAGCCTCCGCAACTCCCTGGAAACCATTCAGTCGGCCCATTCCGCGGTACGTACGGCAAACGGAACCCGGCCGGCCGCCGCCTCGTCACGGCGTGACCGCGAGCCGGAGGAAAAGGACTTTATCTCCTTCCAGTAAACCGGAACAGAATATCGTTTTTTCGAGACCGCCCTTTCGGGGGCGGTCTTTTTGCGCAAAATGACAAATTGAAAAAAGAGTGAAAGAAGTCCTTTATT
>JAFRGU010000002.1 GCA_017433675.1 Clostridia bacterium | reverse complement strand
GGCAATTTCCCTGCGGCAGGCACTTCTGGCTCCGGCGGAAATATTGTCCATTGACAAGTGCCGGAGCCGTATTCTGGCAGAGCCCTGCGTCAGCTGTCCGCCGGCGGTGCCGATCCTCATCAGCGGGGAACGGATTGACGCCGATGTGATCCAATGCTTCGCCTATTATGGAATCACCGAATTGTCCTGTGTCCGGGAGGAAAATGAAAACGCATCCCAAAGTTTCAGGGCATTGTAGCATTTGCCGGAGGTTTGAATACAGAACGGGAAGGAGAAGCTGATGGCACTGACGGCAACCTGTAAAAAATGCAACCGCGAGGTTGAACCAGGGGATATCTGCCCGATCTGTGGAACGAAATTGCCCAAAAGTGCGACCCATGCCGCATGGGTGGTTGAGCGGAAGCCTGTTGCGGACTGGATGTGTTGGAATGCAATTCTGCGATGGCTGCTTCCGGCGGGCACGGTGGTGCTGGCGCTGGCGCTGCTGCTGGAAGGAGTTTCGGGCGGTACCGAGGCAGTGGAAAAGCTGTTTCTCGGATCTTTTCCCGTAACACTGCTGTTGCTGTTGGGCGTACTGCTGCTGCTGGTGCTGGCAGCTCTGCTTCTGCAGGGCCGGGAACTGATGGATTATATTGTGGACAGCAGGGGCGTACACGCGACCCGGTACCTGCCGGATCCGACGCCGCTGAAGCTGCTGCTTCGCCTTAAATCGCCGGGGATGATGCGGCAGGTTGATCCGGCAGCTCAACCGCCGGTTCTGCGGCTGGACGAGCAGAATCTTCCCTGGCGGGCGGTATCCAGAGTTCAGCTCTGGCCGGAGAAATGCTATATTCTTTTTTACGCGCCCACCTGGTGGCTGCGGATTCCGGTCCAGTGCACCCCTTTTTCCTGGGAGGATGCCCTGTTTTATGTCCGGGATAAACTGGGAAAAAAGAAAGCGGTGGATCTGCCAGAGCATCTGCGGATGCAGATTGCTGCGAAACCGTCGACACGAAGAATGGCATCGCAGAACCCGGAACCTTTCCCTTCCATGGCGGCGGAGCGCCAGGAACCGGAAAGGGGCCGGACAGCGGCTGCGAATCCCGAAGCCCCTGATGAAACGGACGATACCGTACCGGCATCCGCAGGAGAGCAGATGACGCTGGATCTGCCCATGGACGCCGAAGAATAATTTCAAAACCAGCTTCGAAAAGAGATACAAAACTTCAAGCATAACATGCAAAGAAATCAATGATTAACGCGTGATGCGGAACCGTGCAGGGACCTGTCAAAAAGTAGACAGGTCCCTGTTTCTTGTGGTATGATATTGCATGGGAATTTAGGCCCTTTTTGAACTATGCCTTTTTTCCTTCAGAATCCTGAAAGCCGGGAATCGTGCCGATGGCCGTGCCCGGATACAGGGAGGACACAGCCCCGGATACCGGCAAGGCGGCCCAAACGCCTTGCCCGGCGGAGCTTTGTCTTTTCATTCGACGGAATCATCGAATATTGAAGCTGAGCATACCGGATGGCGGTCTGTTCGCAGATAGGCAAGATATGAAGCCGGGAAATGGGAGTGCGGAACTGTATGAAAGCGCTGATTTTGAACTCCGGGATGGGAACCAGGATGGGAGTGCTGACCTCGGAGCACCCGAAATGCATGACCGGAATTTCAACGACGGAGACTATTCTTTCCCGCCAGCTGCGACAGATCCGGGAGGCAGGGATCCGGGATGTCGTGATGACGACAGGAAACTTTGATACGGTGCTGACGCAGTACTGCAGGGAGATCGGGGCCGGTCTCCATTTTACCTTTGTAAAGAATCCGCTTTACCGGGAAACCAACTATATCTACAGCATTTACTGTGCCCGGGAACACCTGGATGACGACATTCTGCTGATGCATGGCGACCTGGTTTTTGAAAATGCGGTGCTGGATCAGGCATTGTCTTCAGAAGCTTCCTGTATGGTGGTATCGTCCACGGTTCCGCTGCCGGAAAAGGATTTTAAGGCTGTGATCCGGGACGGACGGATCGAAAAGATCGGAATTGGCTTTTTTGAAAATGCCATGGCAGCTCAACCCCTGTATAAGCTGAATAAGGGAGACTGGCTTGTCTGGCTCCGGCAGATTGAAACCTTCTGTGAAAAGGGCGAGCGGAAATGCTATGCGGAAAATGCCTTCAATGAAGTATCAGACATTTGCCGGATCCAGCCGCTGGATGTGGCGGACGCCATGTGTGCGGAGGTGGATACCCCGGAAGATCTGACTGTGGTTTCCGCCCGCCTGCAGGAGGTTGAAAACCGCCGTGTTTATATGTGCTTTTCCGCGGATGTGCTGCACTCCGGCCATATGGCTATCATCCGGAAGGCGGCGAGACTGGGCCGGCTGACCATTGGTGTCCTGTCCGATGAGGCAGTGGCGTCCTTCAAGCGGTTTCCGATTCTTCCCGCGGAAGAACGGAGGGCGCTTTTCGCCAATATCAAAGGTGTGGACCGGGTTGTGGAGCAAAAGACCCTCTCCTATCGGGAGACGCTGCTGGAACTGAAGCCTGAGATCGTCGTTCATGGAGACAACTGGCGGGAGGGATTCCAGAAGGAGCTGCGCGGGGAAGTACTCCGAACGCTGGAGAGCTACGGCGGGAAACTGGTAGAATTTCCCTATTCAGCCGATCCAAAGCTGAAGGAGCTGGAAAACGCTTCCCGCCGGGAGCTGTCACTGCCCGATAACCGCCGGGCCAGGCTGCGGAAGCTGCTGGATATGAAGGGCCTGGTGACCGTGATGGAAGCCCATGACGGCCTGACAGGGCTGATTGTAGAGAACACTGTGGTTCATGAGGAGGGAAGATCCTGCCAATTTGATGCCATGTGGATTTCCTCCCTGTGTGATTCCACGGCCAAGGGGAAGCCGGATATCGAGCTGGTGGACATGACCAGCCGCTTCCGGACCATCGATGATATTACCGAGGTGACGACAAAGCCCATCATCTTTGACGGAGACACGGGCGGGCTGACAGAGCACTTTGTTTACACTGTCCGATCCCTGGAGAAGATGGGGGTCTCCGCGGTCATTATTGAGGATAAAACCGGCCTGAAAAAGAACAGTCTCTTCGGAACAGAGGTCCGGCAGACGCAGGACAGTATTGAGAATTTCTCTGCCAAGATTGCCGCCGGCAAGAAAGCCCAGAAGTCCGCGGACTTTATGATTATTGCCAGGATTGAGTCCCTGATCCTGGAGCAGGGCATGGATGACGCGCTTAGACGGGCGTTTGCTTATGTAAAGGCCGGCGCGGATGGCATTATGATTCACAGCCGGAAGAAGGACCCCGCGGAGATTTTTGAGTTCGTGTCCAGATTCCGGGCGGAGGATTCCCGAACGCCGCTGGTGGTCGTGCCGACATCCTTCCACAGCGTGACGGAAGAAGAATTCAAAGCCCGGGGCGTCAATATCGTGATTTATGCCAACCAGCTGATGCGCAGCGAGGTGCCGGCCATGCGGGCTACCGCGGAAACGATTCTGCGTCATCACCGGGCGCAGGAGGCAGATGAAAACCTGATGCCCTTCAGCGAGATTATCCGGATGATCCCGGAGGAAATCTGAGAAAGGAACGGAACGGGATGAAGATCAGACAATGGATCGCAGG
>JAFRGU010000162.1 GCA_017433675.1 Clostridia bacterium | reverse complement strand
GTTGTATCTGGCATCACAGTTCATGATCCTGCCGCCCGGTTTCAGCACCCGCACCATTTCCCGGTACGCCGCAGCCGGATCCGGCAGGGTCCAGGTGACATTCCGGGTGAAGATGAAATCGAATGTCGCATCCGCAAAAGCCATGTTCTGGGCATCCATGCACAGGAATTCAATGCCGTCGATGCCGCACTTCAGGGCTGTTTCCGCCGCCACTGCCGCCATTTTCTCCGCATAGTCAATGCCGGTTACTTCACAGCCCGCTTCCCGCAGGATCATTGCCGCGAACCCCGGCCCGCAGCCCAGGTCCAGGGCCCTGACGACCTCCTGTTCCGGCAGGCGCTGTGTGATCTCGTTCCGCCAGGCTTCATATGCCGGCAGGTCCCGTTCTTCCATGGTCTCATCGCCGAACTCCACCGCCCGCATGGACCAGTACCGGTTGATTCTGTCCTGGATATTCATTTCGTTCCCTCCAGATGGCGCAGATATGCCTCCCTGCTCATGGCCGGGGTGAAATTCGCCTTGATTGCCTCAACTTCTTCCGGATGATCCAGCAGTTCCGTTACCGTGCCGACCACGATGTCCGCCGGGACGGCATATACTTCCCGCTCATCGATGACACACATGCTGCGGCCGTGGCAGTAACCCTCAAAGCCGGTATACCCGAACTGCACCGCCGGGAAGAAGCATCCGACGTCGCCGATGTCACCGGCCGCGACGCTTCGCTCATCCGTCAGGATTTCCTGCGGCACCGTATGCCTGAGCATATTCCGGTAAATCACCTTGTTGAGATCCTCATTCTGGTAGAACGGCAGGTCACCAGGCAGCTCACTGACAGTGGCCGTACCGTCCAGGGCCGCCGCACAGTGTTCGGCTGCCTGGTCGATCTTCGCCGACAGCGTCAGAAGATTGTCCGGCCGGAAGGATCTGACATAGCATTCATAAACCACTTCATCCGGGATGGAATTGACCGTGCTGCCGCCCTTGACAATGATGCCGTGCACCCGGTTCTTGTCCTCATCCACGAACGTCTCCCTGAGCATCCCGACAGCGGCCTGGAACAAGGCGAACATGTTCAGCGCGTTGGCCCCCTTGTCCGGGTTGACAGCCGCGTGGCTTGCCGTGCCATGGAAGGTGATTTCCTTGTATACAAAGCCGGCCAGGGTGCTGCCGACCGAGAAGCGGTGCCCCTCATAGCGGCCCATCGCGTGCAGGTGGATCAGCACATCCGAATCATCAAAGATGCCGTCCATCAGCATATTGATCTTGCCGGAGAAATACTTTGCCTTGCCGGCGCGGATGTACTCCCGCCGGAAGGCAATATCCGTGAATTCCTCGGCCGGGGTAAAGTACAGCTTCACGGTGCCGGTCCGCTGTTTCAGCTCTTCCCGCAGCACCTTCAGGCTTTCCAGCATGATCGCGCCCTGGGTGCTGTGGCCGCAGCTGTGGGCCGCCCCGGTCTCCGGATCTGCCTGGGGGTGGCCCGGGGTCGGAATCGCGTCCATTTCGGCAATCAGCCCGATGGATGGCTTCCCGGAACCGATTGTTACAATGATGCCGGTTTCCCCGTACCGTTCAATCCGGTCGAAGCCATGTTCCCGCAGCCAGGCAAGGATCAGATCCCTGGTCCGGTATTCCTTGTATCCCAGTTCGGGGATGGCAAACATCTTCCTTCCCAGGGCATATAATTCTTGCTGGTCCGCTTCAATCATCGGGTGCAGTGTTCCTGTTTCCATAGCTGCTCTCCTGTCTCTTTTTCTTCTGTATTATATCGGAACCCGGCCTGTTTTTTCAGTATAATGAATACATCATAAGGAGACGTGCGATTATGGGTATTGTTGTTTTCGGGGCAGTATTTGTGGATATCAAGGGGTATCCCCTGGCACAGTATATTCCGGCCGGCCGCAACGTCGGACGGGTCGTTCAGGTCTATGGCGGGGTAAGCCGCAATGTGGCGGAAGATATTGCCAATGTGGAACTGCGGCCGACCTTTGTCAGCGTGGTAGATCATACCGGCATCAGCACGGATGTCATCGACCAGCTGCGGCGGCACCAGGTCAACACGGACTACATTGTCCGCTCAGATGACGGTCTGGGCACCTGGCTCGCCATTTTCGACAATATGGGTGATGTCGTGGCTTCCATATCCAAACGCCCGGATCTCTCCCCCATCAGCAAAATCCTCGATGAACACGGGGACGAAATCATCCGGAAAGCCGACAGTGTCGTGGTCGAAATCGATATGGAACCGGCGATCCTGAAGAAAATCTTCCGCCTCGCCGCCAAATACCGCAAGCAGATCTACGCTGTTGTCTCCAACATGTCCATTGCCATGGAACGCCGTGACCTGCTGCAGCAGACCGGCTGTATCGTCTGCAATGACCAGGAAGCCGGCCTGTACTTCTCGGAAGACTTTTCCGGGAAGACACCGGAGGAACTCAGTGAAATTCTCTACCGCAAGATTATCCAGGCCCGCATCCCGCGCATGGTCATCACCATGGGGGATCAGGGGGCTGTCTATGCCGAGACAGACGGGATCCGCGGGGTCTGTCCGCCGCAGCGGGTGGATGTGATCGACACCACCGGGGCCGGCGACGCTTTCTTCTCCGGGGTCACGATCGGCCTGACTTACGGCAAGTCCATCGCCGAAGCCTGTGCCATCGGCACCCGTCTGGCCGCATCGGTCATCATGACGGATGAAAACTGCTGCCCGCGGTTCCAGCCGGCGGAATTCGATATCCATTTCTGAGCATAAAATAAAAACACATGCGGACTGAACTGCCCCAGTAAAATGGGACACTCATAAAAAAAACAAAGATTAACTAATGATGAAGGTATGACTCCCTGAATTGAATAGGAGTCATACCTTTCAGTTTTCTCTGAGGTCTGGCATTGTTGTAGAAATCAATGTAGCTGATCACTTTCTGAATCAATTCCGCATTGGTCTCAGGCAGTTTATGCAGTTCAAGACATTCGCTTTTCAGATGCCCGAAGAAGTTCTCGCAGCACGCATTATCATAACAGTTGGCCTTTCTGGAATGAGAGATGGTAATGCCATGATCATCAAGATAACGGATATACATTGAATTTGTATATTGAAACCCCTGATCGGAATGAAGGATACAGAACCTTGTGCTGTCCCAGTTTTCATTGATCACCTGTGTGACAGTATCCATAACCAGTTTCAGATCATTAAACTGCGAGATCTGATAGGCTATAATGGAATTGTCATAAAGGTCCTTGATCACACTGAGATATAAGCGGCCTTCCTGACTATGTAGGTAACTGACATCCGTCACGAGCTTTTCCAGGGGACGTGAAGCGGTGAAGTTACGGGCGAGGAAGTTTTCACAGACGGTCCTCGCTTTTTC
>JAFRGU010000161.1 GCA_017433675.1 Clostridia bacterium | reverse complement strand
GTTCAGACTCAGTCCGTAAAGCACTCCCCGGGCCGCGGCGTCCGGCCAGGGACAGCGCTCCCCGCTCAGATATGGGGCAAAGACAATGCCTCCTGCCCCGGGAACGGATTGCTCCGCCTCCACGGCCATCATGTCGAAGGCATCAACCGCTTCCAGCTCTGCCTTCGCCTGGATATCCCGGCACAGCTCATCCCGGAACCACCGGAGTGCGCCGCCAGCCGTCTGGGTCGATCCGAAGCTCATGTAGGAACCGGGCGTCACACCGCAGAAGGCCTGCAGCTTCCCGCCCGGATTCGGTGTGTACCGTTCAAACCCCATGGAAACGTTCCCGGCCGTACCGATCACGGTGCCTGCCCGGCCTTCCCGGATCAGGCCGCTGCCAAAGCTCTGGACCACTGCGTCCCCGCCCCCTGCGAAGCAGGGTATTCCCGCCCGCAGTCCGGTCCTTTCGGCCGCTTCCGGCGTCACATACCCCGCCAGCGCCGTGGATTCCATCGTGGGCGGGAACAGATTCATATCCAGTCCCAGCGTGTGGATCAGCGGCTCGCACCACTGACGTCTCCTTGTATCGAACAAACCGGTTCCGGAGGCTTCCGTCACGTCCATACCCCGCTCGCCGGTCATGCGATAGCGCAGGTAATCCTTCGGACAGAGGAAGGCGACCATCCGCCGGAAGGCTTCCGGCTCTTCCTGCCGCATCCATATCAGCTTGCCGCCCGTATATCCGGCCAGCATCACGTTGTTTGTCATTTCCAGCAGGCTCTCCCGTCCGCCCGCTTTCTCTTCGATCTCCCGGCACTGAGCCTCCGTCCGCTGGTCGCACCAGAGGAACGCCTTCCGGATCACCCGGCCGTCCCGATCGAGGGATACCAGCCCGTGCATCTGGCCGGAAAAGCTGATTCCCTCGATTTCCTCCGGAGAGATGCCGGTCGTTTCTATCAGCTTACGGATACTGTCAAAAGCCGCTTCCACCCACCATTCCGGATCCTGCTCTGCCCATCCGGGCCGCGGCACCAGCAGCGGATAGGCCTCCGAGGCCCGCCCCGCGACCTGCCCGTCCCGGGTAATCAGCAGGCACTTCGCGCAGGAGGTCCCGATATCGATTCCCAGTACATACATGGCTTTCCTCCCGGGGCATCTTCCGGCTGGCCCCGTCCCTTTCCGGGCTTTCCTTCCGCAGTCATTACGGCTCATCCAGGCGCTCCGACTCTCTGCATTTACCTGGCGAATACTCAGCGCTTCATTTTCTCCAGCGCTTCATACCGGCCCAGAATCACCAGCGCGCACTCCCGGTCCAGAGGTGCGTCGATATCCGGCGGAATGCTGATTTTCTCTCCCTGGCGCAATGCAATAACGTTCGCGCCGTACCGGGACCTCAGCTCCAGTGTCCGGATCGTTTTGCCGATCCAGCCGTCCTGCGGCTCCACCTCCATGATCCCGAACTCCTCGGACAGCTCGATGTACTCCATCACGCCGGCATGCGTCATGCCCAGCGCCAGCTTATCCGCCGCCTCCCATTCCGGGATAATCACCCGGTCAGCCCCCAGCTTTTCCAGGATCTCCCGGTACGTATCGTCATGAGCTTTGCAGACAATATAGGAGATTCCCAGGGCCTTCAGATTCATTGTAATCAGCGCGGATGCTGCCAGATCGCTCCCCACAGCCACCACGGCCCGGTCAAAATTCCCAACCCCCAGCTTCTCCAGCACGTCCCGGTCCCGGGCGTCCGCGGCCACCGCCCGGGTGACCCGGTCCGCGATCTTGTCCACAATCTGTTCATCCACATCCACCGCCAGCACCTCCTCACCGCAGGCGTACAGTCTGGCGGCAATTTCTGCACCGAAGCGGCCCAGTCCGATGACAACGTATGATTTCATTCCTTTCCCCCCGTTTATCCGATCAGCAGTTCTGTATTCGCATACCGGTATTTCTCCCCGGCGGGTTTTTTCTTCAGGAAGCCCATGCTGATTGTCAGCACACCCACCCGTCCGAAATACATCAGCAGCATGATCAGCATTTGCGCCGGCATGCTCATCCTTGCCGTCCCCCCGGCCGAGAGCCCTACCGTCCCGATCGCAGATACAGATTCATACAGCGCGTCCGCCAGGTCCAGCGGAGACGTCGCGCAGATCACCAGCGCGCTGAAAAAAGCCAGCGTGATCATCAGCACGAAGATGACGATCGCATTCATCACATGGTCGTCTGTGATCGTCCGGTGGAAGACGCTGACCGTTCGGTGGCCCCGCATCCGGTTCCACAGGAACATGAACAGCACCACGAAGGTCACGGTTTTCAGCCCGCCCGCCGTCGATCCGCTGGAGCCCCCGATCAGCATCATGAGCAGGGAGAAGCCTTTCCCGGCCGGCGTCAGCATCCCCTGATCCAACGCAGCGAATCCGGCTGTCCTCAGCGTCACGCTCTGAAAGAAGGCCGCCAGCAGCTTTTCTCCCGGATTCAGCGGCCCCAGCGTCCCGGGATTGTTCCATTCCAGCAGACAGGTAGCAGCCATCCCGGCCGCCAGCAGCGCTCCGGTGGTGATTATCACCAGTTTGGTGTATACGCTCCACCGGGCCGGCCGTCGCTCCCGCAGCACCTCGTCCCAGACCAGGAAACCCAGTCCGCCCAGAATCACCAGCGCGCTCAGGATCAGGCACACCGCCGGATCCCGCTGGTAATCCATCAGGCTGGCGCCGGGCGTCCGGAAGCCAAGGATATCGAATCCGGCGTTGCAGAAGCCGGATACCGCGTGGAAAATGCCCAGCTTCAGGGCCTGGAGAAATGGATACTCCGCCATGAACCGGACTGTCAGCAATCCTGCGCCGATCCCTTCCACAGCAAAAGCACGGATCAGCAGACGCTTCTGGTGCACCACCACATCCCCCATGTTCGTCGCACCGATGCTCTCTGCCATGACCATCTGCTGCTGAATGGAAACCTTCCGGCGCAGGCTGAAATAAGCCAGCGACGCTGCGGACATGAAGCCGAGCCCGCCGATCTGGATCATAATCAGAATCACCGTCTGGCCGAACCCGCTCCACTGGCTCCACGTGTCCCGCAGGACCAGTCCCGTCACGCACGTTGCGGATGTGGCGGTAAACAGGCTCACCATCGCTCCGGCGGACCGCCCGTCCCGGGAAGCGGCCGGCAGGTTCAGAAGCGCCGCGCCCAGCAGTATCAGCCCCAGAAAAGTCAGCGCAATCACCCGGCTGATGGAGACCGCCCGCCGGCTCTTTTTTTCCTTCCGGAAAATGGTTGTCATGTGTTTTCCTTCCGTTCTTCCGATTCAAAAATGCCCTGCAGTACCTTCCGGCTCAGCTCCGGAACCTGATCCCGCAGCGGGACATCCGGATTCATGCCGAAGGGGGCCCGGATCATCATCCTCTTTCCTGCCAGATCCAGCCGGACTGGCCGGATTTTCAGGGATTTCCCGGCACGTTTTTCATACATGGGAAGCATCATCAGCCAGCCTTCATTAATCTTTTCCGGATCGTGTTCTCCGAATCCGGTCGGAATCTCCGGAAAAATCACAAGATTCTTTCCGCTCTGGAGCAGCCGGAGGCTTTCCTTCATCGTGGTAGCCGCCCGGCCGTCATGATAGACCGGCACATGCGGCGCACTCCGGAGAATCGGTGGCAGAGTCATATCTGGATCTATGCAGCGCCGCTCTCCCGGAAGACGACTCCGGAATATGTGCGCCAGGACCACTGGTGGGATGAAAACGGAAAGCTGGCACCGCTGTGGAACGCGGTGATTCCTCCCATCGTTTCCCTGATTCTGCCGCCGATTCTCCGGAGCGCGCCGCATGTGCCGGTCTATCATGACGGCCGGGCGGCTACCACGATGAAGGAAAGCCTCCGGCTGCTCCAGAGTGGAAAGAATCTTGTGATTTTTCCGGAGATTCCGACCGGATTCGGAGAACACGATCCGGAAAAGATTAATGAAGTCTGGCTGATGATGCTTCCCATG
>JAFRGU010000160.1 GCA_017433675.1 Clostridia bacterium | reverse complement strand
GGAAACGAATACGTCGCATTCCGCCCCGTTTTCGATCTGCGTCTTCAGCGTGCCGGAGGAATCAAAGTTGTATACGATGGTGATCTCCGGATGTTCCGCCTCATATTCCGCCTTCAGCTCCGTCAGCGTCTCCGTCATGGAAGCCGCCGCGAATACGATCAGCTCCGTCTTTTCGGCGCTTTCGGCCAGGGCCGCGCTCCCGCACAACAGCAGCGCGCACAGCATACAAATTACCCGTTTCATGTGTTCCCTTCCCTCTTCGGATAAAAATGAGAATCCCCGTCTTCGCAGAGACGAAGGCAACACAAACAGGCCGCCATCTTGGCCGCGTGCTCCGCCGTCTCCTTTCCAAAATGGGAGGCTGGGCTGTTTCCGGCGCCAACCCTATGCGAAAGCCCGGCGGCTTTTTCAATAAAAAAACCGCGCACCCGCAGAAGGATACACGGACAAAAAGGCAGGCCCGGCCTGCGCCCGCGGCGCAGACTGCTCCCCCCTGTTTCCATGTCTCCTTTTCAAATGCGGAAGGTGCAGCCGTTTCCCGCTGCGCCCTGAACCGGACTCCCGGCGCGGCCCGGGCTCCATAGCAAAGTGCCACAGGAGTAGGGGCTCGAAGACATTCGTATCATATCACGCGCAAACAATCAGTGTCAACCGCACCCATTTTCCCCTCATTGAAGCTGAACCAGAACTATGCTATAATATTCTTCACGATACATCTCATCTTTCTCATCGCCTGGTATCACTGTGTATATTTCTTCATAACCGGCGGACCGCCCGGAAGAAACACCCTTCCCCCTCAACCCGATCAAGGAGGTCTTCCATGAAACCCAGGAGAATGCTGGCATTCCTCTTGTCACTGCTGCTTGTGTTTTCTTCCCTGCCCCCGGCGTCCGCGGCCGTCGGCACCGGCTGGGATGACGACTGCCGGGGGAATCCCGTCGTGGATCAGAGTGGAAACAAGGTCTACGGCAGGCATAACTGGGTCCTCCGTTCCAGCACCCCGGGCGAGACCTGTACGAGTAAGGGCACGGGCTCCTACCGCTGTTCCTACTGCGGCGCTTCCGCCACCCACGAAACCGAAGCCCCGGGGCACGACTGGGCCCCCTGGGAAATCGTGGAAAAGGCGACCTGCACGGAGCAGGGCGAGGAAGTGCATACCTGCCGGGTCTGCGGAACAAAGGAGTCCCGGAAAACGGACAAAGCCCCTCACACCTGGAGCGAATGGACGGTGGATGCCGGTTCGCTGGGCCTTGCGGCAGATCAGTCCTCCGCGGGCGCCGGAAGCTCCGGGGACTGGAAAACCGGACCGGAGGAGCTCTGCTCCCGGCGGGTCACGGAAAGTCATACCTGCACGGTCTGCGGAGAAACCCGTTCCCGCACGACGGACCGGAAAATGCATGTCTGGGCGGACTGGATCATTACCCTCGAAGCCACCGATTTTTCCGCGGGAACCCATCATCATGTCTGCCGGGTCTGCGGCGCGGAGGAATCGGAGCCGTTCGATCCCCTCCCGACCTACAGGCAGGGCGACAGCGGCCCCGGGGTCAGAAAGCTGCAGGAAGGGCTGAACGCGGCGGGCTACGACTGCGGGAATCCGGACGGTTCCTTCGGAAAGAGAACGGCCTCCGCCGTGAAGGCCATCGAAAAGGACCACGGCATCATCGCGGACGGCGTGGCCTGGCCGGGTGTTCAGAAATGGCTGTCCATCCCATCTTCGGATTATGAAAACGGGGAGAGCGCGCATACGGTTATGGCCATGCTGCGCGGGAATCCCATCAGCAAGTTTTCGAACGGTCTGCCCTTCATGATTCTCCAGCATCCGGAGAGCGGCTCCTATGAGCCCGGCGGAACCGTCACCCTGACCGTGGCCGCCTCCGGCGGTGAACCGCCCTATACCTATGAATGGCACAGCTATGGCGCCATCGTCAATTCGCCGGGGTTTCAGAATCTGCAGCCACTCTTCAGGTATGCGTTTTCGGATCACATCGTCAGCACCGACGGCCCGGAACTCACGGCCAGCCGCCTGCTGGGCTTTGATATGTTTTATTACTGCGTTGTCCGGGATTCCGGAATCGGAGAGCAAACGTCGGAGCATGCGCTGGTGGGGCCCCGGATGGTCATTACGGAGCAGCCGGAGAACAACAGCCTTCATGGGAAGCAGTCGGTGCTTCTGCGCTGCGAAGCCTCCGCGGCGACCAGGCAGCTCAGCTATGCCTGGTATCAGGACGGGACTGAGCTGGATAATCCGGTGGATCAGAACGTCCTCCCCGTCTCCGCGCCCGGATCATATTTCTGTCTTGTGAGCGACGGGATCGATTCCCTGCAGTCAGACACCGCGGTCGTCTATGACGCGCTGGAACCCTGGGTTCGGGGAATGGAGAACCCGGCACATCTCCGCCCCGGCGAATCCGTGGCTCCGGTCACTGTTCAGTTCGGCGGAGGCGTTCCCCCGCTGACCTGTGAATGGTCCTTTGAGGAAGAATCGCTGAGCAGCTGGCTCTCGGATTCCGCGGAGGACGCGGAATCCGAATGGACGGCGGAGGCCCTGGGAACCTATGTGTTTACCCTGACGGACAGCCTGGGGAACACTGCCTCCGGTTCAGCGGATACTGAATATGATCAGCTGAAATTCCTCAAACAGCCGCAGGGGGGCGCGTTGCCGCAGGACGGAGGAACGCTTTTCCTCAGCGTGGAGGTGGAGGAGGCCGCCGCGGAGCCCGTCAGCTACACGCTGCTCAGGAATCAGAATCAGGTGGAAACCCAGGTGGACGATGCCTCCTTTGCCGTGGATCAGCCCGGGATCTATTCCATCCGCGTGACGGACAGTCTCGGCCGGTGGGGGCAGTCGGAGGAGGCCCTCGTGAATTCGGCTCTCCGGATTGCCGGACAGACGAAAAAGGCGACTATCCAGAACAATTCTCCCAGACAAAATGGCAGGCTGGGCGTTCCGCTGAAACTGAAAGCGGAAGGCGGTGAGAAGCCGTACCGTTATCACTGGTTTTTCTCCGGCAGTGAGCTCTGCGAAACCAAAGGCCCCGTCCTCTTTGCCACGCAGCCCGGAGTGTACCGCTGCGAGGTGACGGATTGGAAGGATCAGAGCGTCACGAGCGATAAAATGCTGGTGAAATATGCCGCTTCCCAGCCTGTGATTGTCGTTCAGCCGAAGGACGCCCTGATGGGCAGCCGGAGTTATGCGGTGTTGTCCTGCCTTGCCCGGTCCGATATGGCAAACGGACAGAACCTGACATACCTCTGGCAACGGAAGGCAAACGGGCACTGGATAAAAGTCGGAAAAGGGAGAACGCTGAAAACGGGAAAGCCGGCCCTCTACCGCTGTAAAGTCATCAATATGAAAACCGGCCAGTTTGTCTTCAGCAGGCAGGCCGCCGTCCAGAAGACCGGGCTTCGGTTGATTTCCGTCAGTCAGGCAAACCTTTCATCGAAAAACATCCGCCTGATGGTTCGTTACATGGGCGGTATCCCGGGATACATGATCCGTGTATTCAGAAAGGAAATGTATCAGGTATATTCCGGAGGAAGCTGGGTGACCCGGTACAGAGCCCGTCTGGTTGAATCGAGGAAGAAAAGCAATGATGCGGAAGCCGTTTCGTTTAAACTGCCAAAGCGATATACGACAGTGATCGGCGGATATCAGGTGCAGAAAAAAGCGGAATACATCATCCAAATCACCGACAGCTTCGGCCATAGAATCGAGCGCACGGTTCATGTAAAGTGACCGGGAAAGGAGAACCTCCGTGAGTAAAGCATGCATGTTCTTTCTGGCCTTTCTCCTGCTTTGGGCGCCCATTACTCCGGCGGAGGAGGCCGCGAATCCCTCCGGAATTCCGGAGGCGGTGATCTCTGAGGAAGAGGCGGAATCCTTTGACCTTTACGAGGGTGAGGAGCCGGATCCCGCGGACGTTGTCCCGGACGCGGAAGCAGAGCTGCCCGATGATTTTCCGGTCACGGGGGACTGGTATGCGGATTCGGATGGCCTGTCCCTGCGTCTCTGCCCCAGCGCGGACGGAACGTATGATTTCATTGCCCCCGGTGCCGTTTCCTCCGGTTCCTGGGTGCTGGAGGATTCCTCCGTCATCCTGGATGGAGCGGCGGAATATCCGCTCGAGTGGGCCGGAGACGATGCCCTGATTCAGGAAAGCACCGGCCTGCTTTTTTCCCGGGAGGCGCCGGAAACCTATCTTCCCGAAGGTCCCGTACCCGATGCGGATCTGTCATGGTTCGCGGGCTACTGGTCGAGCCTCTGGGCGGATCTGGACGGTACGGCCGTTCCGGCCTGGACCGTCGGCGACAGCACGGATCTTTTTATCCGGGATACGCTGGTGGCGCTTGGCGGTAAGCGTTTCGGGGATATTTTCTGGAATTTCTCCTTTGAAAACGGGCAGCTGTCTGCTTCGCTGGAGGACGGGCGGCTGGTGACGATTTCCTTCCAGCGGGACAGTCTCCTCCGCCTGACAGTGTCCGGCCCCGAAGGAAAGGATATCCTTTACCTGGCGCCGGCTTGGTTTGACGCGCTGGACAGCGCGGACGAGGACGAGTAAATCGGCAGGGACATTGCGTGAATCGGCAGGCGCTCTTGCAGTTGCGTGAAGCGGCGGGGACGGCCCTTGCAGTTTCAGCGAATGCTGAAACGAAAGGACTGTCCCCGTCCGTTTCACCCCTCGCAATCGCTCACCTCTTCCGTCAGCTTCGGAACCATCCCTTCTTCAATCTGTATCTCCCGTACAATCTCCATCAGCATCGCCTCAGCTTCCTCAAAGCTCTGATCATCCGTACTCACCTTCACCGGCGTCTCCGGCTTCCCCAGCGCCCGGTCCAGCACGATCCCGATCAGCTGCACCCGGGCCATCACCGGCGTATCCGGGTCGGTAATCAGTTCCTGCAGCATCCGGATCGCATCCGGACAGATCTCCAGAAACTCATCCCGCATGCTCTCCGCTTTATGATTTCCATTCTCCATATCGCGTATCCCCCTCTGTTGAGATTCAAAAAGATTCACGAGATTCACCGTTTTGAATCTCAAACTTCCTTATTTTTCAAGGCTTCCGCGTCGAGATTCAAAAAATCCGGTGAATCTCGAGGAAGTGAAACGGCGGGGACGGTCCGTTTCACTGCTAACAGCCATCGACGTCCTGTCCAAATCAAAACTTCTTCCTGAAAAACCGGTTCATCAGGTTCTTGTAGTGATTCAGAATAAACGCCAGATCGCTGTATTTCAGCCCTTTCATCTTCTCTTTCCCATCCGTCGCCTCTGGCAGGGTGGTGCTAGAATAAAAATCGTCCAGAATAAAGTGAGAGATTCCGTTGGATATGCGCTATACTATATCCGACAAGGAGGAACTCACCATGCCAAGACAAACCAAGCAGCACAGCCAACAGTTCAAACAAGATGCCGTCAAGT
>JAFRGU010000159.1 GCA_017433675.1 Clostridia bacterium | reverse complement strand
ATCGTCGCCCAGGCCACGCCCGCGATGCCCATCCCGAAGTTCGCCACGAAAACCAGATCCAGCACGATATTCAGCAGGCTCGCGATGATCAGGAAGATCAGCGGGAATACGCTGTCCCCCATCCCGCGCAGCACGCCGCTCAGGATGTTGTAGGCTCCGCCGCCCAGGAAGCCGATAAAGATGATCTGCAGATAGATGATGGATCCCGCTGCCACATCCTCCGGCGGGTTGGTCAGTCCGATCAGGAAGGGCGTCGCCAGAAACCCGATCAGGCTCATCAGCAGGCCGCTCGCCAGGGTGAGCAGCAGCGTGTTCCCCACCGTCCGGCTCAGGAGCTGCCGGTCATGGGCTCCGAAATACTGGGCGCTGAGAATCCCCGCTCCGGTCGCGATGCCCATGAACAGAACCAGCAGCAGGTTCAGGATCGGCCCTGCCGTTCCCACCGCCGCCAGCGCCGTATCCCCGATATACTGGCCCACGATGATGGAGTCCACCGTATTGTACAGCTGCTGGGCAAAATTGCCGATCAGCAGCGGAATCGAAAAGCGGGCCAGAACCGTCAGCGGCCGGCCGACCGTCATATCCTGTGTGCCGAAGAGGGACTTGATGCTGCTCATGTTCAGGCTCCTCGCTGTGAAAGAAGTTCTTGCTTTCTGAGTATATCAGTATTCCGTTCCGCCCGCAAGATTGTCCATTCGGGAGCAAATGCTTCCGGCATGGCGGCTTTCCTGTCTCCGGCACTGTCCTGCCCCGGTTGTTTCTTAATCCCCTTCTTCAGCCCGCAGCACTGCGCTGGTCATTCCGCCGAGGGTCAGCTCCGTTCCGGATAATTCCGCGAAGCCTTCGTCCGCCGTTCCGAGTACGGCGGCAATGGTCTGCAGCCGGATATCCGTAACGCTGCTCAGGTCCACCGTCAGCGGACTCCCGGTCGGATTATGGAATACGCCCGCAGTCTTTCCCTGCCATGTGCACAGGAATCCGCCCAGTTTCGTATCCTCAAAGTGCAGAGCCGTATAGGTTCCCGCAGCGATTTCCGGGTTTTCCTTCCGGACCCGGAGTACCCGCTGATAGTGCCGGAAAAGGCTTCCCGGCTTTTCCAGCTGGCTCTGTACGGTTTCGGTGGTCTGGCTGGCATAATCGCTTCCCTCCGGGTCCGACACCGGATCGTCGTCACCCCAGGGCATGTGGAGTCTTCGGTTCGCGTCCGTCATGGCACTGCCCCGCGATCCCCGCAGCCCGATCTCCTCGCCATAGTAGATGAACGGCGATCCGGGGGTCAGCAGATACAGGTTCGCAGCCATCGCCATCTTCCCGCCCTTGTTGGGCAGGTATCCGGCCGCCCGGTCCATGTCATGGTTGGACAGAAACGGGATATGGATCGCGTCCGGATTGATCTCATGCAGCGTCTGCCAGTATTCCTCCGTGTTTTGTGTCAGGCGGTTCACGTTCCCGCCCTTCGCGGTTTTCGCGATCAGGCCCTCCGCCTGGCTGGTGCTGAAGCGGAAACAGTTCACGCTGGCTGCGTAGGGGTTCACCGTGGAATCCCCGTCCCACACCTCCGCCACCGCGTAGACGTCCGGCCGGATTTCCCGCAGTCCGTCCATGTACCATTTCCAGAAGGCGATATTCTTCTCCGGTTCGCCCAGATACAGATATTTGGCAGCGTCAAACCGGAAGCCGTCCACTCCCATTTCCAGGTAGTGCTTTCCGATCCGGAGAACCTCCTCCCGGACGTCCGGATTGTCAAAGTTCAGCTCCGGCATATCATCCGAGAAATTCGCCTCGACCAGCAGATCCTCTAACGGAATGAATCGCCGGCCGGAAGGGATCGCGTCCTCGGGCTTCATCCAGCTGTAAAAGTCATACCAGCGGCTCCCGGTATCTCCCTCCCGGTGGGCATTCAGAAAGTCCTGGAACCAGGCATGTTCCCGCCCCGTATGGTTCAGCGGCAGATCCAGGATCAGCTTCACATCCCGCTCATAGCATGCGCGGATCAGCTCCTGCAGATCCGCCTCTGTCCCGAAAGCGGGATCCACCGTCCCATAGTCCGTCACGTCATATTTGTGATAGGAGGGAGAGGAAAAGACAGGCGTCAGCCAGATGCCCCCGATCCCCAGGCTGTCCCCGGATTGCGTATTTCCGTCATTCAGGTAATCCATTCTCCGGATGATTCCCTGCAGGTCCCCGATGCCGTCCCCGTCCGAGTCGGAAAAGGAACCCGTGAAAATCTCATAGAAAACCCGGTTCTGGTCCTCCCATACTTCCGGAATTTTGCTGTGGCCTTCCGGTTCACCGGCAAAAGCAGCGGTCTCAATGCAGAGCATCAGCGCCAGTATTGCACGCAAAGCAGTCAGGATTCTTCTCGTCATTTTCGTTCTCGCATCCTCGATTACGCTGTAGTCGCATTCTCCATCTGAGAAGGATGGCTTGGGCCTGCTCCGCCCAACGAGAACAGGCTGCT
>JAFRGU010000158.1 GCA_017433675.1 Clostridia bacterium | reverse complement strand
ATGGAGCGGAAGCCGTGGAAAACCGGTCACCGATGGATCTGCTGTCGGAATTCTATGAAAAGCAGAACGGACAGCCTCCACAGCCGGAACAGATCCGGCTGGCTGAAGCGATCATGGAAAAGATCCAGGAGGGAGGGGAACGATGAGACCGATCCGACTGACGATGTCCGCTTTCGGACCATACGCCGGAAAAACAGAGCTGAATATGGAAGAGCTCGGAGACCACGGACTGTATCTGATCACCGGAGAAACAGGCAGCGGAAAAAGTACGCTGTTCGATGCGATTACCTTTGCCCTGTATGGTGAGCCGAGCGGGCCAAACCGAAAGGCCGGAATGCTCCGCAGCAAATATGCCGCTGAGGATACGCCCACCGAAGTGACCCTGCGGTTTCTCCATGGCGGTAAAGAATATACGATATACCGGAGTCCTGAATACTTCCGGAAGAAAAAGAACAGCCCCGGAGAGACCAAAAGGCCCGCCCAGGCGGAATTGCGATATCCTGACGGGCGCGTAGAAACTCAGCAGCGGACCGTGACGAAAGCGATCGAAGAAATCCTCGGCGTCGACCAGAAACAGTTCGGACAAATCGTGATGCTGGCCCAGGGGGATTTTCAAAGACTGCTGATGGCAGATACCCGGGAGCGGCAGGAACGCTTCCGGCAGATCTTCCGGACAGATATATACAGGAGATTTCAGGAGGAAAGCAAGGATGAGCTGAGCCGGCTGAACCGGCAGCGGGAGGAGAAAAAAAGCAGTATCCGGCAATATATCCAGGGACTGAGAGCGCCGGAAAACGATCCGCTGGAAATAGCCGTAGCGCAGGCAAAAGCCGGGGAAAAAACGACAGAAGAAATAATCCAACTGATTGCAGAATTATCCCGGCAGGATCAGATCCGGGTGAAGAAGGCGGAAAAAGAAGCCGAGACGAAAAATCAGGAGGCACGGGCGCTGGCAGTAGCCCTGGAACAGGAACGACAGCGGCAGAAGCTGATGACAGAAAAAGCAAATGCCGAAGCGGAGCTGTGCCAGGTGATTCCGGCAGAGGAACGGCTGCGAAAGCTCCTGTCCGATATCCTCAGCAGGATTCCCGAGCTGGAGGAAAAACAGCGCATCTGTGCCCGGCTGCAGGCAGAACAGCCTGTCTACGAAGCCAGGGAAAAGCGCGCTCGGGAGATTGTACAGCTGGAGAATGATCGGAAGCATGATCAAGAACGGCTGGCGAAGGGACAGCGGATCTGCGAGGAAAAGGAGGAAAGCCTGAAAGCCCTGCGGGAGGAAAAATCCACGCTGGAAAAAAGCGGGGAGACTCTCCTGACACTCAGGCAGGAAACGGAAAAAGCCGGGAAACGGCTGGAAGAGCTGAAAACACTGCAGAAACAGATTGCCGCTCTGGCAGCGGATGAAAACAGACTGAAGTCCGCACAGGAGAAATATCTGAGCGCAGCCCGGGAAGCAGAAACACAAAAGCTGCAAGAGCAGGCGTTCCGGAAAGCTTTTGAAGCAGGTCAGGCAGGCATCATGGCGGAAGCGCTCATCGAGGGACAGCCCTGCCCGGTATGCGGATCCACCCATCACCCCCGAAAAGCGCAGCGCCTGGAAAAAACACCGACCGAGGAAGCCGTCCGGCAGGCGGAACACGCCGCCGCAGATGCTCAGAACAGGGCCAGCCAGGCCAGCGCAGACGCAGCCCAGATTCTGGGTATCGTTCAGGCCCGGACGGAAGCCATCCGGAAAGCCGGGGAGACCCTGCTAAACGCAACGGAACCATCTGTCCTTTCTCTGCTTACCGCGGAACACATCCAAAAAGAAGAACAGCTTCTGGATGAACTGAAGGATCAAATCCGAGTCGCGCAGAACAGAATGGCCCGGAAAGAAAAACTGGACAAGGAAATCCCCGACGCGGAACAGAAGATGGAAAAATGGAAAAATGAACTTAAGCAGATCAGTGACGGGCTGACAGCTAAAGAGGCAAGGCTGGAGAGCCTTCAGCAGCAGGCCCGGGAAGATCCGGAAAAGCTGAGTCATGATACCTGGGCTGAAGCAGAGGCTGAAATCCGGAAAATCAAAACGGAGATCCGGGAGCGCAAGCAGGAGGAGCAGCGTATCCGGGAAGAAACCGAAAAATACGCAGCGAAGGCAGCTGCACTGCGGGCGCGAAAGGAACAAACCGACGGAATGCTTCGGGAAATTCCGGAGCGAAACCTCACCGCACTTGAACAGCAGGAATCAGAACTGCGGGAACGGCAGCGTGAAGACACCCGGAGCCGGGACGAACTGACGACCCGGATGCAAATCAACGCTGAAGCAGAATGCGGCATCCGAACCCAGGAGGCCGCCCTCACGGAGCTGGACCGGAAATGGCAGTGGCTCAGCGCTTTGACCAGCACGGTGAACGGAACCCTGACCGGCCGGGATAAGATTACCCTGGAGACCTATGTACTGACCACCTACTTTGACCGGATTCTGCGGCGTGCTACCGTCCACATGATGAAGATGAGCGGCGGGAAATACGATCTGATCCGTCGGGAAACGGCAGCAGATCAGCGGACCCAAAGCGGACTGGAAATAGATGTGGTGGATCATTACAACGGAACCACCCGGGGTGTCCAGTCCCTGAGCGGCGGAGAAAGCTTCCTTGCCTCGCTGAGTCTCGCGCTGGGACTTTCAGAGGAGATTCAGCACAGCGCCGGCGGTATTCAGCTGGATACCATGTTTGTTGACGAGGGCTTCGGCAGCCTGGACGAGGAAACCCTGCAGCAGGCAATGGCCGCCCTGAACGGACTGACGGAAGGCAACCGGCTGGTCGGCATCATATCCCATGTGGCGGATCTTCGGCGGGAAATCGACCGGCAGATTATCGTCAAAAAAGAAAAAACCGGCGGCAGCAGCATCCGGATCCAGAAATAATCCCAGTTGCTTTTCCCCTGCGGCCATGCTATAATTCCGATTGTCAGGAATTGCGATTCCGACAAAATCAAATGTATTCTGGAGGTGTAAAAATATGAAGTGGGTATGCAGTGTATGCGGCTATGTGTATGAAGGACCCGAACCGCCCGAAAAGTGCCCGGTATGCAAGGCGCCGGCCAGCAAATTCATCAAGCAGGACGAAGAGATGACCTGGGCTGCCGAGCATGTTGTGGGCGTAGCACAGGGCGCTCCGGAAGATATCATTGCTGATCTTCGGTCCAATTTTACGGGTGAATGCTCAGAAGTCGGCATGTATCTGGCTATGAGCCGGGTCGCGGCACGGGAAGGCTATCCGGAAATTGCCGAATACTGGAAGACAGCCGCCTTTGAGGAAGCGGAGCATGCCGCGAAATTCGCGGAGCTGCTGGGCGAAGTGCTGACTGACTCCACCGAAAAGAACCTGAAGATGCGGGTGGAAGCCGAGAACGGCGCCACCGCCGGCAAGACTGATCTGGCCAAGCGCGCCAAGGCCCTGAACCTGGACGCCATCCATGACACCGTTCATGAAATGGCCCGCGACGAAGCCCGCCATGGAAAGGCTTTCGCCGGACTGCTCAAGCGGTATTTCGGGAAGTAAGGGATGATTGCTATGGCATCGTGGTTCAAGAAGTTATTGGCCAAGCTTGGACATAAGAGCGTGCCTCGGGATGATGATGTTCGCATCAAAACAAGCGCCGAGATAAATGAAGCACTTCGGAATGCCAAAGATCAAACCTGGAGCAGCGCGGGCGATGCCTACCGCAGCCATCCCGGGTCCAAAGCCGGACGACTGTAAGCCTTTGTATAGCCCGTCAAAGTAAAGCTTTCGCCGGACTGCTCAAGCGGTATTTCGGGAAATAAGAAGAATGTATTCGACCAGGGGATGATCCATTTAGGGTCATCCCTTTTCATATCAACAGTCTGATTCTTGTGTTGAAAAAAGAATCAGTTCTGTTTCAGATGGACATTCAGATGCGGATAAGTCATTTCCACCTTCTTCTCAGCAAAGGTGGTATAAAGGAGTTCCGTCAGTTCCCGACGAACACGGAGGAAATTCGCACCTTCCGTCCAGACCCAGATTCCGTATTTAATATCGGATTCCCCATAGCCGTCCACATACACCGCCGGTGCGGGATCACTCAGGATCCCCTCCGTCCGCTCCACCGCCGCCATGACCGCACTCCGAACCTGAGCCGGGGTATGCCCATAGGATGCGGAAACAGTCAGCTCCACCCGACGCTTACCGGTCTCACTGTAGTTAATGATCCGACCGCCGGAAAGGCGACTGTTCGGAATATAGATCATTTTTCCGTCGGGCGTTTCCAGCCGGGTATGCTGCATGCTGATTTCCCTGACTGTTCCGGTAACGCCGTCATGCTCAATAAAATGTCCCAGATCAAAGGGATGGGTGGACAGGATGATAAAGCCGCCTGCCAGATTGCTGAGCACTCCCTGTAAAGCCAAGGAAACCGCCAGGCCGGCAATTCCCAGCAGCGTTATAAAGGATGTGATCGGGATTCCGATGGTCCCGGCGGCTGCCAGGATCACCACGAGATCCAGGATGATTCGCAGCAGATTCCAGAGCACAGTATGCAGGGACGCCGGAATATGGGAAGCCTTCAGCGCCTTTTTCGCGAGATGCAGAATCGCGCGAACCGCAACGAAGCCAACGACCAGCGTCGCAACACCCCTGAGACCTGTCTGCCAGTCCACATTTTTCAGTATGCTGACATATTCCTGAACTTTTTCCTCACTGGGCGCCGCAGTCAAAGCATCCATTCCTATAACGCTCCTTTTCTGCCAGAATAATGCCGATTCAGTCACTCCAGGCATTCAGCCCTTCGATCAAAAGGGGAAGTCCCGGAGAAGCAAGGGGATTTGTCATTTTTGATTTCATCCAATGCAGCTGTAATAGCATCACAGAGATATCTTAACACATACACAGCCGGCTGTCATCCATTTCCAATTCTTTCTTCCGGAGATTTGACGGAGTTTTTCTCTATCTTTCTTTCTGAATATGCTGCTAACCTGGTGCTAGAATAAAAATCGTCCAGAATAAAGTGAGAGATTCCGTTGGATATGCGCTATACTATATCCGACAAGGAGGAACTCACCATGCCAAGACAAACCAAGCAGCACAGCCAACAGTTCAAACAAGATGCCGTCAAGT
>JAFRGU010000157.1 GCA_017433675.1 Clostridia bacterium | reverse complement strand
TCTGCCTCCTGTAATCCATTGTTTCCCGTTCTATGATTGCTCTGCCGCCCCGCTGGCCGGATGGGGCTCCTCCTTAAAATCCGGATCCGCTTCCGGCATGTGTTCGCAGACCATCAGGAAGGCGTCTTCCCCGTTATCCTCATAGTAACGTTTCCGCTTCCCGATCGGAATAAACCCTGCCCCTGCATATACATGCTGAGCCCTGCTGTTGCTGACCCGGACCTCCAGATCCGCCCATGCGGCCCCCAGATTGCTGACGTACTGCATCAGGGCGGACACCAGCTGTTTTCCGTAGCCATGGCCCCGTTCCGCCTCGGCGACAGCGATATTCGTAATGTGGCACTCATCCAGCACAACCCAGGCGCCGGCATACCCGATGACCTGTCCGTTTTTTTCCGCCACCAGGTACCGGGCCGCCACATTCGTTTCAACTTCCCGGCGGAAGCTTTCCGCGCTCCAGGGGCGAGCGAAAGTGACTTTCTCGATCGCCGCCACGGCTTCAACATCTTCCGTCTTCATCCGCCGGATGATGATCTCATCCATGGCGCATGGCCTCCAGCAGCTTTTTGTTCTTTTCCGCGTTCGGAGGCCGCAGATAAATCTCCTTCAGGTGTGTATAATCCGCCGACTCTCCTTTTTCCAGGGCAATCAGACCCGCGGCGGACGGACGGAGGTACCCGAATGGTCCTTCCGCGAAAAGCGCATCCTCCCCCATCAGCTCCCGGATCCGCTCCCGGTGAACGGCCGCTCCGTCGCCGGTAAACAGCCATGGCCCGTCATGCAGGTTCCGGACCTGCTCCAGCCAGTCCTCCAGCCGGATCGCCGTATCAGCGGTCATCCGTTCCCCTTCGAGAAAGGCCGCGGCATAAACCTGCCCGGCCCGCGCGTCCTGCATGGGGCAGATCATGGCCTGCAGGCATTTCGGCGCCGCGCTCCGGGCCAGCGCTTCCAGCGCATTCACCGGAATGCAGGGCTTCCCGCTGCCATGGGCCAGGGCCTTTGCCGTCGCCACGCCGATCCGGACGCCCGTGAAGCTCCCCGGCCCTGTCACCACCGCTAGCGCATCCATCTCCGCCAGCGTCAGTCCGGCGATCTCCAGGCTTTTTTCAACCATCGGCATCAGGCTGGCGCTGTGGGTATTCTTATTCTGTGCGGTGATTTCACTCCGCACCCTTTCCCCGTCCATCACCGCCGTACCGCACACCGGACCCGACGTATCCACAACCAGCAGCTTCATGCTCTTTCTCCGTTTTCTTCATTTCCCCGGGCCATCCAGGCGCCTGCTTCAGCCATCTTCGCGATCCCAGCGCAGCGCGCGGAAATCCCCGTGCCTCCGGATCCGGAAGAATCGTTCATTTTCCCCTTCCGGAAGAATCTCGATCATCAGGAAATCGGCTGGCAGCGCTTCCGCTGCCCGCCCCGGCCACTCCACCAGTGCGACGCAGTCACCGCCCAGATGCTCCTCCATCCCCAGCTCATAAAGCTCCTCCGGGCTTTCCAGCCGGTACCAGTCAAAGTGATACAGGGGCAGCCTTCCGCTCTCGTAGACGTTCAGGATTGTAAAACTGGGGCTGGTGACCGTTTCCCGGACCCCCAGCCCCTTTGCGATACCCCGGGCCATCTCGCTCTTTCCGGCGCCAAGGGGACCCTCCAGAAGGATCACGTCTCCGCTCCGGAGCTCCTCCGCCAGCCGCTCTCCCAGCTTTCTGGTTTCTTCCGCGCTTGCAGACCGCATCGTTTAGCCTTTCTCATGCAGAATTGGCGATACCCGCTTGTACAGGAGCGCCGTCAGGATACTGATGACCAGGCCCTTGATCAGGTTGAAGGGGGCCGTGATCAGCAGCAGCAGCTTCCATTCACTGTCCACGCCGCCCCAGTGCGCGGCCTGAACCAGCTGTTCCATCGTCATGTGGAAAGCGCCCATATAGAACGGCAGCATAATCCACTTGTTCACGAACACGCTGATCACGACGGCGCAGATCATGCCGGTCAGCATGCCGGTCAGCGCTGTTTTCCGGGTCTTGTTCCGCTGGTACATGACGCTCGCCGGCAGAATCATGGCCAGCCCCATGATGAAATCCGCCAGCTCCCCGACCCCTGCCGAGGAAGAGTGCGTCAGTCCGATCAGGCTTTTCAGCCCGAGGATAATCGTCCCCGCCGCCGGGCCCATGCTGAAGGCGCCGATCAGCACCGGGATATTGGAAAGATCCAGCTTGTAGAAGGGCATTCCCAGGGGAATCTCGATCAGAAACAGGACCGATGCAACGGCGGCCAGGATCGCCATCCGGGCCAGGTTGGCTGTGGTAAACAGTTGCTTTTTGTTTGGGGTTGTCATGGTAGCATCCTCCCGATAAACAGACGCGCCCCTGAAGCCGCAAAGCTGATCAGGGGCGGAAAAACGCGCTGGTTATCCGTGCTCTTCTCTCATCCAGACTGTTACTGTCGGCTCCGGAAATGCTCCGGATCGGCCTGGCCCTGGGGGCGCAGGTTCGCGGGCTGTACCGCCGGTCGGGATTTACACCCTGCCCTGAAGAAGCTTCAAAGGAATGCGTCCTGAATAGTCAGAGCTTACGCTCTGCCGCCTGCATCATAGCATCCTGCATCCTGTATGTCAAGCGTTCCGTTTCGGTCTGCCGGAGGTTACAGGATCATCTGATCTGCGCCAATCGGCCTTACATTCAGCACATGGCAGGCACCCTTTCCGAAGGTGCGGTCCATTTCCTGCACAAAGTCCTCCACCATGTCCAGCGGCACAAAGTTCAGCGTCGTACCGGCAAATCCGCCGCCATGGATCCGCCAGGCGCCCTTCCCCTTCAGCATGCTCTCCGCCATGCACAGGGCCAGGCTCAGGCTCTGGTCCGCATTGGTCGCATAGATATTCTGCAGATACATAAATGAGGATCTTCCGCTCTCAATGATCAGATCCAGGAAATCCCGGATCCGGTCTTCCCGCAGCGCCGCCACCTGCTTGGGCACCCGGTCATTTTCCTGGATAAAGTGGAATGCCCGCTCCAGCGCGCGGTCGGAAACCTGCTTCCGCAGCTCGCCCATGCGGTTCAGCAGATCGGCTTCCGTCAGCCCCCGCAGCGTCTGCTGGCCGAAGCAGGCTGCCACCGCTTTCATTTCCGCCGGAATCGCCGCATAGTGGTCCGTCAGGTCGGCATGGCTCCCGCCGGTTCCTGTGACCACCAGCGCATACCCCTTCTCGGCAAAATTATAGCTCAGCGCCTCTACCTGAGGATGCTGGTCATCCTGGAAATCCACCGTCACCAGCCCGCCCGCCGCGCTCGCCATCTGATCCAGCAGCCCGGAGGGTTTGCCGAAGTAGGCGTTTTCCGCCCGGCGGCTCACCTGCGCCCGGTCGATGAACGGCATGGTGAATTTGTTGAACAGTCCGTCGAAAAGCCCGGTCAGCATGACCTCCACAGCGGCTGAACTGCTCAGTCCGCTGCCGCCGGCCACCGTGGAAGTAACCACTGCGTCAAACCCGCCGATGCGGTACCCGGCCCGCTTCATCCCGTCCGCCACCCCGCGGATCAGCGCCTTTGTGGTTCCTTCCTCTTCCGGTCTAGCTTCCGTGTCTTTCAGATCCAGCTCCACCGGCGCATATCCTTCGCTGTGAAAATGCACCAGGGAGTCCTTCCGGGGTGCAGCCGCGCACAGGGTATCCAGATTGATGCTGGCGGCCAGCACCCGCCCGTTGTTGTGATCCGTATGATTCCCGCCGATTTCGGTGCGCCCCGGTGCGCTGAAAAACACAGCCCGCTCGGCGTTCCGGAAGGTGGCTTCAAATTTGTGCAGCAGGTCTGAGTACCGGGCTTTCTGGGCCGCCAGCGTCTTCTGCTCCGGTCCGTAAAGTCTTATCAGGTGCGCTTCCGCTTCCGGGGTGTTCAGCTTCGCGATCTTTTCCTCCAGACGGCTCATGTGCTTTGTTCCTCCCTGTCCTTTTTGCTTCTCCATGAAGGTGCGGTTTTCCCGATGCGAACCAAAGGGCGTCATCCCGCGCCGGCTCAGCCGTGGTTTATGATTCCGGAAAACATCCGGATGTGCTGCAGCCGGAAAAAATCAGTGAACATATTTCTGCCAGATACCGATCATCTCGTCCAGCCCGCGGCTCTCCAGTCCCGCGGTGAAAGCCGTCCAGCTTTCATCCGTAATCGGGGTATCCCCGGTCACAAAGGCGGCCATCTGCTGCTCTGCCCAGGGGGCAATTCGGCTCTGCAGCTCCGCGATCCTCTTTTCATCCTCCGCGGAAAGGAAAACCAGCGGCATGGGCATCCGGGTGAATTCACGGCTTTTGAGCATCTCTGCGATCATGCCAGTGGTCGTGGTATCTGTGTATTTCTGCTGGAAGGCCAGCTCGATCACGCCCGGGGCCACCCCGCCGTCCGCCAGGGTGCTGTTTGGCAGCACGTCATTGGCCACGGTTTCCAGATCCGCCATCCAGTCCCAGGTTCCGTCTTCATTCAG
>JAFRGU010000156.1 GCA_017433675.1 Clostridia bacterium | reverse complement strand
GGTTAATCTGACCACGGGCGCCATCACGAAGGAAGACACGCTGCCCAAGTACAAACCCTACATCGGCGGCATGGGCCTGGGATACAAGGTGATCTGGGACGAAGTGCCGCTGGACACGGATCCGCTGGGCCCGGACGCGAAGTGCGTTTTCGGCGTCGGACCGCTGACGGCTTCGGGCGTGCCCTGCTCCGGCCGCATGAACATCACGCTGCTTTCCTGCTGGAGCAAGGGATACTCCATCGTGGACGCCCACATGGGCGGACACATTGCCCACGCTTTCAAGTACGCGGGATATGACGCGATGATCGTCGAAGGGCAGAGCGACAAACCGGTATACATCAAAATCGAGGATGAGAACGTGACCATCGAGGACGCCTCCCACCTGTGGGGGAAGGGCACCTTCGAGAGCAACGCCACGCTGGCGAAGGAGAACGGACCCGAATTCGACGTGGCCTCCATCGGCCCCGCGGGCGAGAACCTGGTGCCGATGAGCAACATCATTACCTCCTTCGGCAACAGCGGCGGTGCCGGCATCGGCGCGCTGCTGGGCAGCAAGAAGGTGAAGGGAATCGCGGTCCGGGGCACCGGCGCCGTGAAGATCGCGAAACCCCTGGAGGTCCGGCTGCTGAGCAACTACATGATCAAGGACCTGGTCGGCGGGAACAACAACCATACCGTGCCCTGCCACGCCCAGAGCTGGAGTGAATACGTCGCGACGAACAACCGGTGGCAGGGAGCGCCCGGCGTCACCTGGGACAAGGCCTCCAAGGGGCCGATCGACAGCGGCGAGCAGCCCAGCGGGCAGATCAACGTGGCCGCCTACCGCTGCAACAAGGGCGTGTTCGACTTCGGCGAAGCCGCGGAGAAATACACCGTGAAGCAGGGCGGATGCTCTAGCTGCCCGGTGCGCTGCTACACCGAGTATGACATGGATCCCCTGGCGGACTACGATCTGCCGACCCATGTATCCAACACCTGCATGCCGATCATCAAGATGCTGGAGTGGTATCCGGATCACGTGGATCCTGCCACGGGCGAAAAGGTCAAGAGCACGCACAGCTTCGTCGACGAGGGCGACGCGAAGATGATCCTCGGCGGCGCCGGATCCCGGGCAGCGGATGAATACGGTGTATGGTGCAACTACGGCAACCTGTACGAAGATTTCAACATGGCCTATTCCACCGGCGTGCTGAAGGACGTGGCGGACCGGCTGTATCCCGGCGAATGGGACGAGATTCCGTGGGACCTGATGGAGAGCGGCGATCCGCGCTGGTGCGTGGAGGTATACCGGCGCATTTCCACCGGCAAGGGGCTGTTTGCGGACCTGGGGCTGGGGACCTACCGGCTGTATGAGAAGTGGGGTATGGACGACCCGGCGAAGAACGTGGCGGGCGTCAGCTTCTACGACTTCGTCAACGGAAAGAACTTCAACATCGGCCACAACGGATATCCGCGGCACCACGGGCCTGAAAACTGCTGGCAGGCCGGCACGCTGTACAGCATGATGTATAACCGGGACTGCATGATTCACCACCTGATCAACTTCTGCTCCTCCGGCGCGCCGTACAACGAGATCACCAAGCCCGTGCTGGAGCATTTCTTCGGCGAGGGATGCACGGACGCCCAGAAGAAATACACCCCCATCAACGACAACAAGATCAAGCTGGCGAAATGGGCCTTTATCGGCAAGCAGTGGCACGACAGCGCGACGCTGTGCAATTGGATGTATCCCATGACCATCGCGACCAGCAAGAAACGGAATTACATCGGCGACCTGGATCTGGACGCGAAATACATGACCGCCGTGACCGGCGAGAACTACACCCGGGAGGATCAGGAGCGCGACTCCGAGCGGGTCAGCCAGCTGCTGCGCGTCATGACCGCGGTGAGCTTCAAGCTGAACCTCGGCAGCACCAACCTGCGCAAGGATCACGACAAGGTCAGCGAGTGGGTGTTCGACAAGGAGCCGGACTTCAAGCCCTTCGAGGAAGGCACCGTGAAGCTGGACCGGGACGACTGGGAGAAGAGCCTTGACATGTGGTACGAGGCGATGGGCTGGAATAAGGAAACCGGCATTCCCACCCGGGAAACCCTTGAAAAGTTCGACCTGGGCGACTGCGCCGACAAGCTGGAGAAGCTGGGCATCCTCGGATAAAGGTTTCCAGTCGATCCGTGTAAATTCTCTGTAAAGAGGGGACTCCTGCTCCGGGCTGGGGCAGGAGTTCCCGCTTGTTACGGCGTATTATCCCCCATGGAAGGAGGGAGGAACCATGGCTTTATTCGGAAGAAGAAAACCCGGGTTTTCAAAGGAAGTGGAGCTGAAGCCCAGCGAGATTCCCGGAGAATTCAGCGACGCTCTCGACCCGGCGGTTAATAAGGAGTTGGACAACCCCAAGACGGAAAAGCGGGAGATGCAGGAAGCGGCGGAAAGCGTGATCTCCGGCACAGAAAAGCCGGATATCTTCGACTACATGCAGAGCCTGCCGGAGGTGGAGGATCCCTTCCCGCCGTCCGGGCCTGAACCGGAGACTCCGCCGGAACCGGAAAAGACGAAGGCGCAGCTGCTGGCGGATTTCATCCGGGAACGGTGCCGGAGCTCGCTGATCACCCCGAGGGAGCTGATCGCCCGGGATGAAGAGGACGTGGAAGCGCTGCTGGCGGAAATGCGCCAGGACGAGAGCTGCGCGGATATCCGTACCGTGGAAGGGCGGAAGGATATTTACTTTTACTCGGACGAGCTGATGGCGAACAACTACGCGAAGATCGCCATGCTGACCCTGGAAAAGGACGACGCACGGACGGTGGCGGAGATGGTCCGCTTCAACTGCAAAGCTTTTCCGACCCCGACGCCGGTCTACTATTTCGCGAGGCAGCCTTTCTTCCTGGACCGGGAACGGATGAAGGCGATCGTCGCTCAGATGAAAACCGACCCGTCGTATCAGGACATCCGGGAATGCGAGGCGGCCATCAACGGCGAGCTCTACCTGTATTCCATCGACCTGATGAGCGAAAAATACGCAAAGGCGCTGGCCAACGGGGCGGAAGCCCGGGAGGCGGACGACTGAAGGTTTCCCGAAGAAAAGAAGAGCCCCTGAGAACAGCTTCTCAGGGGTTCCTTGATGTACGCCCGGCAGGATTCGAACCTGTGACCTTCAGAGTCGGAGTCTGACACTCTATCCAACTGAGCTACGAGCGCTCAACGGGGAGTATATTATCACAACCCATGGGCTATGTCAACCACCCGGCAGAAAAAACACCTGCCGGCGTCACCCTTGCAAAGCCGGAAGGGAAGCATTATAATAATTCTTGGGGAGGAGGGCTGCGATTGTTTAACATCGGTTTTGCGGAGCTGCTGCTGGTGCTCATCATCGCATATGTCATCGTCGGCCCGAAGGATCTTCCCAAAGTTGCCCGGTGGATGGGGCGCATGGTTCGCACCGCCCGCCAGCTGATCCGCGAGCTGAAAGCGGAGGTGGGCTGGGACGAGATGATGGCGGAGACATCGGATATCCGCCAGGAGATCAACAGCACCATGAAGGAAGCAGATGTGAGCCGCGACCTGAAGGAAGCGAGGCAGCTGCTGCAGAAGAATATCAAGGAAGCTGAAAAGGAAACAATGCAAAAACCGGAAAACGGAGGAAACGGAAAATGAGACTGGGCACGACGGAAATTGTTCTGATCATCGTACTGGCGCTGGTGCTCTTCGGCGGCGGCAAGCTGGCCGGCGTCGGCAAGGCCCTGGGCAAGAGCATCAAGGATTTCAAGGCGGAAGTCAAAGAGGATGAAGGTTCCGGGAAGAAGGAGCAGCCCTCGGAGCAGGAGAAGGCATGAGCGAGGGCAGCCCGGTTACTCCGCGGGATGAATCCGCCGCGGAGGGGCCTTCCTTCCATCAATGGAGAACGGAGCGCGAGGGGCGGGCAGGACAGGCCGGGGCACCGGACACGGACCGGAAACCGGCGCAGGAGATATCTCCCCAGGAGAAGCGTTCTCCGCTGCTGAGCCATCTGCTGGCGCTCCGGAAAACCCTGATTGTCTGCGCCGCGGCGATACTGAGCGCTTTTGTGCTGGTATTCTATCTGCTGATCGACCGGCTGATGGGCTGGATCATCGGGCCGATCGCCGCCCGGGGAATTGAGATTATCTATACCGCCATGTCGGAAGCCCTGGTCACCAAGTTCAAGGTGGCCCTGATCGCCGCGGCGGTTCTGGCATCCCCGGTGGTCATCTGGCAGGTATGGCGGTTTGTTTCCCCCGGCCTGTATCCGAAGGAGCAGAAGCATTTCCGCGTCCTCTTTTTTATCGCGCTGCTGCTTTTTCTCCTGGGTATTTCCTTCTGCTACTTTGCGGTCTATACCCTGGCGGTGGATTTCTTCCTCGTCCAGGGGGACGGGCTGGCCACGCCGATGCTGTCCATCGACAAATATGTCAGCTTTCTGTTCGGGTTTATCGTTCCCTTCGGGATTGCCTTCCAGCTGCCTGTGGCGCTGTATCTGACGACCCGGATGGGATGGACCAGCGCGAAAGCGCTGACCTCCAAACGGAAATATGTCATCCTGGGCATATTCGTGCTGGCAGCGATCCTGACACCCCCGGACGTGGTGTCCCAGGTGGCATTGGGGGTTCCCCTGTGCGTGCTGTACGAGGTAGGGATTCTGGTCGCCCGGATGACAAAGCCCCGGGAACGGGAATAAGAACGAAAACAAACAAAATCAATAAGGAGCGGTTGAAGCATGGCAAAGTATCCCCGTGTTTTTGTGATCGTACTGGATTCCCTGGGCGTTGGCCGGATGGCCGACTCAGACAGCTTCGGGGATTATGACGTGGATACCCTGGGGCACATCGCGCAGAAGGCGGCGCATCTGAACATTCCGAACCTGCAGCGATGGGGCGCAGCCAACCTGCACAGCCTGCAGGGGATTCCCCCGGTGGCGAACCCCCTGGCCCGGTATGCGAAGCTGAATGAGCGGAGCGCGGGAAAGGATACCATGACCGGGCATTGGGAGATGATGGGACTGCATACGACGAAGCCCTTCATCACCTTCACGGAGACCGGATTCCCCCGGGAGCTGCTTGACGAGCTGGAAAAGCGGACCGGGCACAAGGTGATCGGCAACAAGGCCGCCAGCGGGACGGAAATCCTCGATGAGCTGGCGGAGGAAGAAATCGCGACCGGACATATGATTGTCTACACCTCCGCAGACAGCGTGCTGCAGATCTGCGGAAACGAGGAAACCTTCGACCTGAAGGAGCTGTACCGGTGCTGCGAGATTGCCCGGGAGCTGACGATGAAGGACGAATGGAAAGTGGGACGGGTGATCGCCCGGCCCTACCTGGGAAGAAAAAAGGGCGAATTCGTGCGCACCGCGAACCGGCACGATTACGCCGTGAAGCCTTTCGGAAGGACTACACTGAACGTTCTGAAGGATGCGGGGCTGGATGTGATTTCCATCGGGAAGATCAACGACATCTTCGTGGGCGAGGGGATTACGGAAGCCTATAAATCCCAAAGCTCCGTGCACGGCATGGAACAGACCATCGAAACAGCGGAGAAGGATTTCCACGGGCTGTGCTTCGTAAACCTGGTCGACTTCGACGCACTGTGGGGCCACCGGCGGAATGTGAATGGGTACGCGGAGGAACTGGAGCGCTTTGACGAAAAGCTGGGAATCCTGGAAGGAAAGCTGCGGAAGGATGATCTGGTGATCCTGACGGCGGACCACGGAAACGATCCGACCTACACGGGAACAGACCACACACGGGAGAAGGTGCCCTTCCTGGCTTATTCCCCGTCCATGGAGGCGGGCGGTCCGCTGCCGGAGACAGACACCTTCGCCATCATCGGCGCGACCATTGCGGAGAACTTCGGCGTGGCCATGCCGGAGGGTACCATCGGTTACTCCATCCTGGACCAGCTGCAGTAAATTCATACAATCCAACGCCGGATCTGCGCCGGCGTTTTTTCTGTCCTGAAGAAATTGCGGAAACACTTCAGAACCATCCGCGACCGGAAATAATCCAACCAGACAGGACATATTTCCGGATTCTCCGCTTGTTTTTCCGGGGTATTCTTGGTATAATATCAAAAGCGGATGCAAGGACCGCATCCACGAAAAGAGAGGGAGGAGCCCCCCATGAAAAAATTCATCTGTCTGCTGCTTTCGCTGATGATGGCTGCCGGGATTACAGCTGCTTTCGCGGAAGCCCAACCTGAAGCGGGTCTGTTCACACCCGGAACCTACGAGGCTTCGGAGCAGGGTCTGCTTTCGGAGATCAAGGTTCAGGTCACGGTGAACGAGAACGAAATCACAAACGTGCTGATTGACGCCTCCGGGGAGACTCCGGAGCTGGGCGGCGCCGCGGCCGGGAAGCTGGCGGAAGCCATCATGACCGCCCAGACCCCCAATGTGGACACGCTGTCCGGCGCGACAGTCTCCAGCGACGCGATCATCAAGGCCGCGACGGCCGCGCTGACCGAGGCCGGCGCCGACATCGCCGTGCTGGACGCCAACCGCCGGGATCAGGGTGATGGTGCGGAAAAAGTAAAGGAAGACAAAACGGTGGACACAGAGATCGTGATCATCGGCGCCGGCGGTGCCGGCATGACGGCCGCGATCATGGCGCAGCAGGCGGGCAGGGATTTCGTGATCCTGGAGAAAATGCCCTACGTCGGCGGCAATACAACCAAGGCCACCGGCGGCATGAACGCCGCAGAAACCCATTATCAGAAGGAACAGGGCATCCGGGATTCGAAAGCCCTTTTCGCGGCGGATACCATGAAGGGCGGACATGCCCTGAATGACCCGAAGCTGGTCGCCATGCTGGCCAACTGCTCCGCGGACGCGATCGACTGGCTGGACAGCATCGGAGCGGATCTGCCGAAGATTTCCTTCTCGGGCGGCGCCTCCGTGAACCGGATCCATGCGCCGGCGGACGGATCCGGCGTGGGCAGCTATCTGGTGGACCGGTTCTCGGCCAAGCTGGCAGAGCTGGGGGTCGAGGTTCTGCTGGAAACGGAAGCCACTGAGCTGCTGACCGATGCGGAAGGGAAGATCACCGGCGTGAAGGCCGTGAGCCCCGACGCGAACTATACGTTCAACTGCAAGGCGGTGATCCTGGCTAGCGGCGGATTCGGCGCGAACGAAGAGATGTACACCCAGTACCGGCCCGACCTGAAGGGGACGGTGACCACCAATGCACCGGGCGCGACCGGCGACGGGATCATCATGGCGCAGAAGCTCGGCGCGGATCTGGTGGATATCGAGCAGATCCAGCTACATCCGACCGTGGAACAGACCACATCCATGCTGATTACGGAATCGGTCCGGGGCGACGGCGCCATCCTGGTGAACCAGCAGGGCGAGCGCTTCGTGAACGAGCTGCTGACCCGGGACGCGGTGTCTGCGGCGGAACTGGCCCAGGAAGGGCATTATGCCTACATCATCTTTGACCAGAAGCTGCGGGATGGCCTGAAGGCCATCGAAAAATACGTGAAGGCCAATCTGACGGTGCAGGCGGACACGATCGAAGGCCTGGCGGAACAGCTGGGCATCGAACCGGCAACGCTGGCAAAAACCCTGACCGACTGGAACGAGATCGTGAAGAACCAGCGGGATACGCAGTTCGGCCGGACGACGGGCATGAACGCGGATCTCAG
>JAFRGU010000155.1 GCA_017433675.1 Clostridia bacterium | reverse complement strand
TCGTGTACAGGCTTCCGCACCCGGTGGAACGGAATGCCATCGAATTGATATCCTTCTCCGCGGACGATGAGCTCCTGTGCCTGGGCCTGACGGGAAACAGGTTCTGTCTCCTTCGGCTGTCCGACGGCCTGGGCAGTGCCATCATCACCTGTGACAGCCCCTTTTCCGAAATCCGGGCGGAAAAAACCGCCCGGGGGGATTACGCGGTTTCCTTCAGGCGGTCCGGAACCGGGTTGGGCTTCCTGATCCGGGAGGACTCCCTGAAGATCAGGGCCCGGATTCCGGGCCTCCTCGCGGTGCTGCCGGGGACGGATCTGGTTCTGCGAAACGGCGAGATGTCCCAGGTTGAGCGTTTGTTCATTTCTCCGGTCTATTCCCTGGAGGAATTGCTTGAAATGGCGGATACGCGTTTCCGGTAGCGTTCCGGCAGCGTGAACTTATTCCTCCGGCAGGATAAACGCGCAGATCATGTACAGCAGAACGCCGGTTCCAAAGCCGAAGGCCAGCACAGCCCAGGCAATGCGGATCAGCGTCGGATCGCAGCCCAGATATTCAGCCAGGCCGCCGCAGACACCGGCGATCTTTTTGTCCGAGGCGCTTTTGTGAAGGCGGCCGCGGGTGGCTCCCCTGTTATTGCTGACGGCGTACTGATAAACGAAATATCCGATCGCCAGACCGACTGCAAGAGACATCATCGTAGTCATTGTTTCTTCCTCCTCCGCATCATTCAGGATTTCCGGCCGGGCTTTTTTCCCCGACCATGAATGAAGTATATCACCGGGAGGTTTCCGGATACAGGACGAAGAAAGCGAATTACAGGCGGATATTTCCCCCGCGGGAGCAAAAAAGGAACCTGACGCCTTCCGGGATTAACGGAGGCGTCAGCCCACCTCGGGCCGGAGCGGCAGGACATACTCGCCCCGGTTGTTTTTCCGGTATCCAACCTTCTCCATATATCCGACATGCTTCGGAGCGTTCATGCGGAACACGGCCGTCCGGTATCCTTCTTTGGCCAGATATCCGTAGATACACTGGCCCACGGAGGTATCCCGGTACACCGGCAGGGCGTAATCCAGCAGGACCTCCATCGTTCCGTCTCCGGAATCAGAAGCCAGGAACAGCCCGGCGGGGTTTCGGTCATGGCAGACGAGGCAGGCGATTTCCGGTTTCCGGTCCGGAATCGTAAAATCCGGAAGCCAGAGGCGGATATCCGCCATGCTGGTGTTCAGCAGATAGGCAAAAGTGCTGTCCTCCGGATCGGTCCGGATCACATCGTAGTGCCGGGAGGTTTTCTGCAGGCGGATCAGATGCCAGACGTTGATTCCGACCAGGAAAACGTTCATGGCTGCCGTCGGATAGGACTTGATGAGCAGGGCATAGACGGTGAAAATGAGGCTCCCGGTCAGATTGATGACCCGCAGCCGGATAATGGAGGTCATCAGCATGGAAATAACGACCAGGGCGGAACCCGTATACCCGATGATCTCATAGATGGTACCTGTGCTCATATTCTTCTTCCTTTCCGTGATCACTGAATTCTATTGCCGGGAGCAAAACTCGTAAATTCGGTCATAGAAGTCCTTTGCTTCTTCAAAAACGCCGTGTCCGAGATCATGGTAAAGATGGATCCGGCTGTCGGGGATCCCTTTGCTGAGCAGATACGGAGCTTCATTCCCCACGGTCTTGTCATCGTCCCCGGCGATAATCAGCGTTGGGCAGCTGATTTTGGGCAGCTCCTCGCGGGCGTCAAATTCCATGATCGCATCGGCGTTCCGGAGAAAGCGCTCATAGCTTCCGGGTTTCGTAAACCTGGCCATGACGGGAAACCATTTTCGGTTCTTTTCAAGATACGCTTTTGAATACATTTTTTCGGCCGTATCCGCCATCAGGCGAACATGGTCGCCCCGCTTTGCCATTTCAATCCAGGATCCGACCGCACCCTTCACAACATCGTTCGCGTTCGGTGCCGTGACCGCAAGGATCAGCTTTTCAACCATCTGGGGATAATCAATCGCCAGATACTGGGCAATCATCCCGCCCTGGGACACACCGAGGACCGCCGCCCTTTTGATCCCGAGCGCTTCCATCACTGAAGCCTGGTCTTCCGCCATTTGTCTGATTGTGTAGCCTTCCGGCATCGCGTTTTTCCGGCTGAACATGAAAACGGTATATTCATTCAGGAACCTTTTGTACGGTGCTTTCAGGATGAAAGCCTTTCCTTTTACGGTGGCTAGTCCGTCAGACAGCCCGGGTAGGACGACCAGATTTTTGCTGCCGTTCCCGAAGGACACATAATACATCTTCGTGTCCCTGATTCCTGCACATCCGTTCTTCATGTGAATTCCTCTTGTACTCATTTTTCCAGCGTAAATTCCTCACCGGGCCACAGCGGGCAGATTCGGTCAGGATTGATGATCCGCGCATACAGGTCCCGGGGATTGGCATTGAAGGGGGTCATGTCCGGTGCATCAACGGTTCCCCAGTGGATAAGAACCAGCCGGGCCGCCGGATAGGCATTGGCCAGCCTGACGGCGCCCTCCAGCCCGATATGCCAGTCATTGTCGGAGAAATCAAACAGGATGACGTCCGGTGCGGGCATGTGCAGATGGCACTCGAGCAGGCGTGAGTCTCCCGGCAGCCAGATCCGTCCGTCCGGCGTGTCGAAGAGATAACCGCAGTAGTCCTCCTCCGCCCATGTGCGGAAGGAGAACTCAGGAATTCCCTCCTGCCAGTTGTGCTTCACGGGGGTGAGCGTCACGCGGACATCGCCGCCTGCCGGAAAGGTCTCGCCGATGGCATGGCCCACGCCGGGGATGCCGGCAGCCCGCATCTCTTCCGCGACGTAGCCGGTGCTGTGGTAGGCTGTGCAGACCCCCGCAAGCGCCCGGCATGTCTCCCGGCTGAAATGATCGTTGTCAATATGCGTCACCAGAACCGCATCGAGATGCCTGACCTTCTCCGGCCGGAGCGGACAGTCGAACAGCGTCGGCATATCAAAGCCCGTAAGCAGCGGATCGATCAGCAGCGTCGTACCGCGGACATTCAGCAGAATCCCTGCGCCGCCCAGCCAGGTGATTGCTGTGCCTTCCCGTGCGTCGAAGGCTTCCGGCGGTACAGGCAGCACCTTTGATGGCATTGCCTGGCCTTTTTCATTGAGAATGCATTTCTCCATCCGGAAATGGGCGTCCGTCGGATCTGGTCTGACATTTCCTGTGTTCTCCATGTGGAAAATCTCCTTCTCGGTTCAGCCGTTTTTTCAGACAGCGTTCAGTCGTATCATATCTGTCCGGAATTTTCCTCCACTCTTTCAATGATCAACTCCCATGATCCTTGTTCAAGAGCATTGTGCTCATCATAATGAATATGATCGCCCGGCTTTCCCTCCGCCAGGGCCTGAAGCTGACAGGCCAGGGAAAGCAGGCCTTCCCTGTTGGCAGAGATGGTCACCTCATTCTTCCGGCAGGATTTTACGAAAATCTGAAACCCGTCCGTCCATTCGATATGCATCACGGCCCCCCTCCGTAGATCAGAACCCGATCCGCCGGATTTCTTCCGCAAGATTTCGTCCGTATTCCTCAGCACCCAGCGCATTTGGATGCAGGTTGTCCAGGAAGTACTCCGGAAGATGCGGCACAAGCCTGAACCCGTCAATCACCTTCACATTTGAATAGCGGCCGGCGATTTCCGCGACGTTCCTGCAGAACCGGGTCAGTACCGGAAGCCCGTCGGGAACATCCCCGCGCCACAGAGGGGTAATGCACAGGATCGGGATCCGGTTTCCGTAAATCCCGGTCAGAGTTTCGTAATACGCTTCCACGTCCTTCATGCTTTCGCAGCCGAACTGATTTGTTCCGAGAGCCACGATGATCTTGTCCGGAGTATAGCCGTCCATTTTCATCAGGGAGTTCTGATCATAAACATATCCGCCGATTCCCTGGTTGATAAGATCGTAATTCAGCTGTCTGTTGGCGACGCTGACATAGGTCATGGCGGAACGAAGCGGCCCGTAGCCCTGGGTGATCGAGTCGCCAAGCCATAATACCTTTTCATTCTTTGGGACCGGCTTCCAGGTCCCGCTGATCTCACAGTTCCGTATCAGCACTGTGGCGTCCGCGGGAAGATAGATCACGATATTCTTCTCTCCTTCGGGCAGCTGCCACACCAGTTTTCCTTCCTCCGGAAGGTCTTTCACATAGCGGATCTCTGTGATCTGCCCGTTCACCGCCAGTTCGAAAGAGTCCTGTGAACCGGTCCAGATGATCCGGTATTCAAAGGAAATCGTCCCGGCATCAGTTTTTGTCTCCAGTGTCTTCGCAGAAGTGGCCATGCACCGGTCATACCAGAAATCCAGCCCTTTTGCGATGCAGGCTTCAAAATAATCCATCTGCCTTTTCGAATACTGAAAAGCCTGCAGCCAGCCGTCTTCCCTCTCCTGAAAAGAATAGGCTCCGTAATAGATGCTTTGCAGCTCTTTGTTTGTCATACCCGGCACCTCCGTATGATCCGTTCGTGATCCTCTGTCAGCCTGTTTTGATTCTTTTGCTTTCCCGGGGCTTCTCTTTGAAAAAAACCGGAACATCAGCCCCGGTCTTTGTCTGCAGCCTGAGTCTGGTTTTCAGGGGACTTTACTCCCCTATGTAAACAGCGATCAGCTGCTCTGCTTCTGTGACTTATGCTCTTCCCGTTTTTCCGGGCTGATTTTTTCTATTTCCGCAGCCACTTCTCGGGATAGCATGTATCGACAGCCCGGCCCACTTCCTCCGCCAGACCGTCCTCTTCGCCGAACAGTCTCGCGTACCCCTGCAGGTTCATCGCCTTCTCCCGCAGCATTCGGGCCCGCTCATAAACGAAGATATGGCACTTCCGCTTTCCGTTCTTGGCCTCCTGGATCATGTTCGCGCCGGAGCTGTTCCCGTCCAGTGCAATCAGGACCGATGGCCGGCGCTTGAAAATCTCGTAGGAAAAGCTTTTGTACACACCCATGGAGCTGGGCTCGATGGAAACCCGGATTCCGATTCCCGTCCGCTTCAGCTTCTCCGCATCCGCCGGAAGCATCCGGGAAGGGACAAAGGCAAACAGCTCAAATTTCTGCTGGTTTTTCTGGGCAATATACCGCTCATAGCCGGCCAGGCTGTGGCCGATCACGAGGAACATTTTCTGGGGATCTCCCGTTTCCAGAATTCGGTCCAGCATCCGGCAGATCTCGCTCTTCTGCCGGGTCATGTGCCGGTCGTTGTTGAAGGATCCGCCGATCAGGATCACGGGAACCCGGTCCACCGGCAGCTCCCGGATCTGCTCCGCAAAGAGCTCCGTGCTGTCCGGCATCTCCGGCAGGGCCAGCAGCTCCTCGTTCGTTTCCATCTGGTTTCGGATCTTCTCCAGGTAAAACTGAGCCGTATCCCGTTCCCCGGCCTCCTGCCGGAAGGCGGTTTCCTTCTCCCGCATGGCGGCCATCCCGGCCTGCCGGACCTGCTCCTCCGCAGCCCGCATGGCCAGCAGCTCATCCCGGTTCAGATTCAGCATTTTCTCCAGCGCCAGCTGTTCGTCAATGGAGTCCGTTCCGTACAGCGCGCCGCCGTCGGTTCCCTGGACGCAGGCGATCCCGGCTGCGAGGTACTGCCGCAGGGGATGGTGGCTGATGGAGCTCAGGTTATTCAGCCGGACATTGGAAGTAATCTGGAATTCCAGCACCGCCCCGCTCTCCTTCAGCTCCTGCAGCAGCCGCTGTCCCTTCTGACTTTTCAGGTTTGTGGTGTACAGCCCGTGGCCGATCCGGACCCGGGGCATTCGCTGCTCCGGCATCAGCCCCGCCCGTACGCACCGGATCGCGTTTGCCACGTTTTCCCGAAGACCGTCGTTCTCGCCGGCGTGAATCCGGATCGTAAAGCCGGGATTCTTCTCCGCCACGCGGACCAGCGCACGCAGCAGGGGAGCCAGATCCCGGATATCGTTGATTTCCTCCCCGACGATATCGCTCCCGGCGATATAGGGATCCCCGGCCACCGCCCGCAGCGTCCGCAGGTTTTCCCGCATGAATTCGTTCTCCGCGATCCGGTCCTTCTGGATGGTCAGCGGGGTCCGCCGGACCGCCGCCAGAAACCGGAGCGTTACCCCGGTCTCTGCCGTGACCGCGGGCATAACCGCATGGATCTGGCGGAGCATTTCCGGGGCGGCTTCCGGCTTGACCAGCGTTGTGTCGGAGATTTCCGCGTATTCGATGCCGCAGCGCGCGTAATTCCGCGCGATCCAGAGCAGCTTGTCCTGCGTCAGCGTATTGTTCCGGAAAACCGGATGAGCCTGATCCGCGGTCATCTGATACAGATATCCCACGATTTCCTCATCGGGGATTTGTTCGAACTGCTCCATGACCTCCGGGCTCAGCGGATCCTCCGCAGCGATGCCCTTGCAGAAAACGTACCGGTACAGGTATACCTTTTCCAGATTGGTGAATACGGCCTGCCCATCCTTCAGAACTGCCAGGGAGGCGCGGATCCGCGGAAGGTTTCGTTCCGCGTTTTCGAGGTTTTCAAGGATCAGCGACGCAAAGTTCAGGAAGGTCGCGTCATCGATCTTCCGCTCCCGGTATTTTCCCTTCAGCGGCGAGTCGGCGAGCCGGGCCGCCGCTTCCTTTCGGCGCCGGGCCAGCAGCTCCTCCTGGGCCGGAGAGCACCGGAGCCCCAGCTTCCGGATATAGTACAGCGGATAGCGCAGCTGGTGATGGATGCCCAGTGCGATCAGGATGTCCGGATCCAGGTTGGCGTTCATGTGGGTATGCAGATCCGTCCGGAATTTACATTCGCGGAAGATATAGGTTTTCACTACCGTTTTCCGGAAATCGAGCCGGTAATCCTTCGTCTGGCTCATCAGCGTTTTTGCAATGGCCGGAATGGATGCTTTCCGCTCGATGGTTCCGTCGGGATGGATATTCGCGATTTTGGTGTCCAGCAGCCGGAATACATACAGCATCCGGTTTCGCCCGTCAATGTAGCACGGCAGCGTTCCCCGGATGATTTTCAGCCCGTGGTCGTCCATCTCCAGGGGCAGGCGGCACAGCTCCGCCAGATTGGTGATCAGGTTTCCCGTCCCGTGATTCGGTGTCCGAAGCACATAGGAAACATCCTCCCCTTCGCGGAACAGTTCCACGAGGATATCCTTCTCCTTGTCCAGATAGAAGTGCCCGAAATGCTCCATGGCCGCTCTCCTTCCGGATTGTTCCGTTGATCCCCCAACGATGAAAAAAGGTTGTTCCTTCATTGTATTCCTTTCAGAGCCAAAATAGCATAGATACGCCGCTTTTGCAACTGAAAAAACAATGTGCAAGCCTTGTCAAACGATTCGCCTTCGGTTGCATTTTCTCGTTTCATGTTCTATAATTACATTGGAAAATGCCTTTTCGGCAGTGTGTTTCTATGGAGGATGGAAAATGGACTATGTATTTATGATGGACAGCGACAGTGACCTGCCCTATGATCTCAAGGTCAAGTATGATATTCCGGTGGTTTATATGCCCTATGCCCTGGACGGAAAGGAATATTTTGATGATCTGGGCCAGACGCTGGATCATAAGAGCTATTACGACCGGATGCGGGCCGGAGCCGTCCCGGTGACCTCCGCCCTCAATGAGGAAGTATACTGGGAATACTTTGAACCCATCCTCCGGGAGAAGGACCTGCTTTTCGTCGCCTTCTCCAGCAAAATGAGCTCCACCATCCAGGCGGTGTACGCCACCCGTGAAAAGCTGCTCGAAAAGTATCCTTCCCGGAAGTTCATCGTTGTGGATACCCTGAGCATCTCAATGCCCCTGACCCTGCTGGCCCTGAAGGCCCATGAGATGTACCGCGCCGGCGCGCCCATTGAGGAAGTCGCTGACTGGCTGGAGAAAAACAAGCTCCGGGCCCAGGGCTGGTTCACCGTGGACGATCTGAAGTACCTCAAGCGCGGCGGCCGGATTTCCCCCACGGCGGCGGCCTTCGGCGCCATGCTGGATATCAAGCCCGTCATCTGTGAAGCCCGGGACGGGACGCTGCAGAGCGTGGACAAGGTTCGCGGCCGGAAAAAAGCCCTGAATGTGCTGGTCGAGAAGCTGGTGGAATACGATCCCGACCCGGATGAAAGCCCCGTGGTCATTCTTCACGCGGATGCGCCCGAGGATGCGGTGGATCTGCGGGATCTGATCCTGAAAAAGAATCCCCGCCTCCGGATCCGCATCGATCACGTCGGTCCGGTCATCGGCGCCCATTGCGGCCCCGGCACGCTGGCCATCTGCTTCCTCGGCCATGAACGTACAATCTGATTCTGCCTGAAATGCTCAGCCCCACCCGAAGCCGGGTGGGGCTGTTCTATATCTCTGAAGATTTTCAGGCTTCCGGCACCTCTGCGGCCGGAACGGGAATTTCCCCTTCCGGCTGCCCGGCGCCTTGCGGGGCGCTGGTTTCCATTCCTTCCGTCTTCGGAATGTCCTCTTCCTCCAGCTCCTCGCTCTGCGGCCGCAGCGTCATTCCTGCGGTATCCGTCACGGGCAGGGAAAAAACCACCGCCCCGGCCTTGGTCCCGGGACCGGCGCTCCGCATGATCCCCTGCATCATTTCGTTCTTCTTTTCGCTCGGCGTCACTATCAGGATGACGTCCTTCTCGCTCGCCAGGCTGATCCCCAGAAACCGCTCCGCCTTATCCTGACCGGTTCCCCGGGCATGAATGACCGTCCCTCCCCGGGCGCCGGCGGCCCGGGCCGCGTCCATGATCTGCTCGTTATAACCCTGGTTCCCGATCACGACCAGCAGTTCCTGCTCGGTTCCCTTCATGATGGTCTCTTCTCCCTTCTCATATCCCTGTCCGTCCGTCAGGAACATCAGCTCCCGTTTCCCGCCCACGGCGGAAAGCGGGATGATGAATGCGATGCCGACCCCCGGCGTCTCGATCCGCAGGCGGACGTGCATGGCCTTCTTGACCTCCAGCCATTTCCGTCCCGTCACCACGCTCATGCAGACCATCTTTTCGCTCTCATTCAGCGCCAGCAGCCGCATATACAGCTTATCCGCCGTTCCGTGTCCCAGGCTCAGGCAGTGGGTTTCCAGTCCTTTGTCCCGGTACATCTTCATGAAGGCCTGCATCTGCTCCCGTCCCGTGATGGTCATCATCAGGTACAGTTCCTTATGATTCATTCTCCGGCCCTCCTCACAGCTCGATCACCGCGTCATTGGGCAGCCCGGCAAAAGGATCCGCCACCGCCTTTTCAAGCTTCCGGCGCCGGGTCTTGAAGCGGTAGACCAGGCCAAGCCCCTGGATGGTGATCAGCGGCGTCATGGCAACCAGCGCCACCACGCCGAAGGCGTCCGTCGCCAGGTTCCCGCCCACGGCAGTGCACAGGCCCATGGTCATCGGCAGCAGAAAAGCCGCCGTCATCGGTCCAGAGGCGACGCCGCCGGAGTCGAAGGCGATGGCTGTAAACAGCTTCGGGCACAGAAAGCTCATGCCCAGGGCCAGAATATATCCCGGCACGACAAACCAGAGCACGTTCAGCCGCAGCAGAACCCGCAGCATGCTCAGCCCGACGGATACGCCCACGCCGACGCACATGCTCATCTGCAGGCTCCGTCCCGTGATGGCGCCGTCCGTCAGTTCCTCCACCTGCTTCATCAGGACGTATACTGCCGGCTCGGCCATGACCACCAGATAGCCCATCAACGCCCCCACCGGAATGATGATCCAGTGAAAGGGCAGTTCTCCGAGCAGCTGACCCAGATAAGCGCCTGCCGGCATGAAGCCGAAATTCGCCCCGGTCATGAAAACCGTCAGCCCGATGTAGGTATACAGCAGCCCCAGTCCGATCCGGGAAAGGCTCTGGAAATTCAGTTTCAGCAGAATAAAATTGAAAACGGCGAAGAAGACCGTAATCGGCAGGATGGAAATGGCCATCTCCTTCAGGTACGCCGGCAGTCCGCCGCCGAACAGCGTCCGCAGCTCCAGGCTGTCCGCCACATTGGCGACGGTC
>JAFRGU010000154.1 GCA_017433675.1 Clostridia bacterium | reverse complement strand
TTTTCGTCTGGGAGGAAAACGCCGGGGAGATCCATGAGGAGGACGCGGCGCGGCGCATGGCCGCCATGGCGCCGGTGGCCGGAGCGCACTACACGGAGCCCAGCGAGGGCAAGGTGCTGCTGATGGCGGAGCGGGAAGGCATGCTGCGGGTGAACACGGCGCTGCTGCGGCAGGTGAACGCCATCGGGGATCTGACGATTTCCACACTGCCGGATCATTATCCGGTGCGGCCGGGGATGCGGCTGGCTTCGATGCGCATCGTTCCGCTGGTGACCGAGGAGGAGCAGATCCGGCAGGCGGAGGCGCTGTGCAAGGGTAGAAAGCTGCTGGACCTGCGGCCGTACCGCCCGAGAAGGACCGGCATCATCATCACCGGCAGCGAGATCTATCACGGCAGGATTCAGGACAAATTTGAGGCGGTGGCCCGCCGGAAGCTTTCCGCGTATCCCGGGGAGATCATCGGTGCCGCGGTCTGCGACGACGACCTCGGGATGCTGGTGCGCACGGCGGAGGAATTTCTGGCTCAGGGGGCGGATTTCCTGATCTTCTCGGGCGGCATGTCTGTGGATCCAGACGATCTGACGCCCGCCGCGATCCGGCGGCTGGGATGCGAGGTGATCTCCCACGGGGTGCCGAGCCAGCCGGGGAATATGACCCTGATGGCCTATCTGGGGAACATTCCGGTGATGGGCGTGCCCGGCGCGGCGATCAGCCTGCCCACCACGATCTTCGACGTGATGCTGCCGCAGATCTACGCGGGGGACCGGTTTACGAAAGAGGAACTGACCAGCCTGGGGGACGGCGGCCTGTGCCAGCTTTGCGCGGCGTGCCATTTCCCGAACTGCACATTCGGCAGGTATTGAGCGATGAAGGACGGGTATGGACGGAATATCAGCTATCTGCGGCTGTCGGTGACAGACCTGTGCAACCTGCGGTGCCGGTACTGCATGCCGGAGGAGGGGGTCTGCAAACTGGCCCATGACCGGCTGCTGACCGAGGACGAGATGGTGACCGCAGTGCGGGCGGCGGCCGGGCTGGGGATCACGAAGGTACGGATTACCGGCGGGGAACCGCTGGTGAAGCCCAACATCCTTTCAATCTGCCGGCGGGTGGCGGCCGTGGAGGGCATCGCGGAGACAGATCTGACGACCAACGCGACCCGGCTGCCCGCGATGGCGCAGGCGCTGCGGGAGGCGGGGATCCGGCGGGTGAACATCAGCCTGGACACCCTGAACGCGGAAAAATACGCCTTCATCACCCGGCGCGGCGTGCTGGCGGAAGCGATGGAAGGAATCCGGGCGGCACTGGCGGCTGGATTCGACAAGGTGAAGATCAACGCGGTGCTTATCGGTGGATTCAACGAGGACGAGGTGCCGGCGCTGGCGGAGCTGACAAGGCGCTGGCCCGTGGACATGCGCTTTATCGAGCTGATGCCCATGCCGGGGGACACGCTGTTCGGGGAGCAGGCGTATATCCCCGCGGACCGGGTGCTGGACATGCTGCCAGAAGCGGCGCCCGCCGCGGAGCACGACGGGGTGGCCCGGCTGTACCGGCTGCCCGGAGCGATGGGGAACATCGGGCTCATCAGCCCGCTGAGCAGCCATTTCTGCGGGGAGTGCAACCGGCTGCGGCTGACGGCGGACGGGCATCTGAAGCCCTGCCTGCATTCCCGGGAGGAGATCTGCATCAAGGGCCTCGACGAGGCAGGGATGACGCAGGCGATGCGGGAGGCGATCCGGATGAAACCCCGGCAGCATGACCCGCTGTCCCGGGGCGAGCCCAGCCGGGCGGCCCGGCAGATGAATCAGATCGGAGGATAAAGGGATGAGCGTACCGGTTTTCGGTTTTTCCGCATACTCCGGGACCGGAAAAACGACAGTCATGGAGCAGGTGATCCGCCGGCTTTCAGAACGCGGAATCCGGGTCGGGGTGGTCAAGCATGACCGGCACGGATTCGGGATCGATCAGCCGGGAAAGGATTCCTGGCGGCACGCGGAGGCAGGCGCCGGAACGGTGGTGATCACCTCGCCGGAGAAAACGGCCTGGATCCGGTCGGACGGTGAAAGCCTGGAGGCGTGCCTGGGACGGATCGAAGGCGCGGACGTGATCCTGGTGGAAGGCTTCAAGCATGCGGACATTCCCCGGTTCGGCCTGAGCCGGAAAGCGACGGGAAAGGGCTTCACGGAGCCTCCGGAGCGGTTTATCGCGGTGATCACGGACGACGAAGATGTGCAGACGGCGGCGCCGCGGTTTGGGCTGGAGGATTATGACGGCATCACGGATTTCATTGTGAAGGAGATCCAGACCATGGCAGCTGAAGATTTTACCCATTTCAACGACCAGGGGCGCGCCCGGATGGTGGACGTCGGGGAGAAGACGCCGACCAGCCGCACGGCGGTCGCCGCCGGAAGGGTCCTGGTGAACCGGGAGACCTTTGACCTGATCCGTTCGGGCGGGGTAAAAAAGGGGGACGTGCTGACCGTGGCCCAGGTGGCCGGGATCATGGCGGCGAAGCATACGCCGGACTGGATTCCCATGTGCCATCCGGTGCCGCTGAACGGGGCGGATCTCCGGCTGTGGCTGGATGAAGAGAGGTTGTCGGTGGAGATCGAAGCAACCGCCCGGTGCGACGGGAAGACGGGCGTCGAGATGGAAGCGCTGACGGCGGTCAGCTGCGCGGCGCTGACGGTCTACGACATGTGCAAGGCCGTGCAGCGGGATATGGTTATCACGGACATCCGCCTGATGCAAAAAACGGGCGGCGTGCACGGCGATTATCAGAGAAAGGAAGAAGAAGCATGAGTGAAGCGGCGTATACGGCGGCAGTCATTACCGTGAGCGACAAGGGCTTCCGCGGCGAACGGGAGGACACCAGCGGGCCGGCCCTCTGCGAGATGCTGCGGGAGCAGGGGTGGCAGGTGGTGCATACGGCGATGGTGCCCGACGAGAAGGACATGATCCGGCGGGAGCTAATTACCTGCGCCGATGAAAAGGGAATCGCGCTGATCCTGACAACGGGCGGAACGGGCTTTTCGCCCCGGGACATTACCCCGGAGGCGACCCTCTCCGTGGTCGAGCGCCTGTGCCCGGGAATTCCGGAAGCCATGCGGGCGGAAAGCATGAAGATTACGCCCCACGGCTGCCTGTCCCGGGAAACGGCGGGCATCCGGAAAAGATCGCTGATCATCAACCTGCCGGGCAGCCGGAAGGCGAGCACGGAAAACCTGGCAGCGGTGCTGAAGCCCATCCGCCACGGGGTGGAGATGCTGCAGTCCGCCGGGTCCGCGGACTGCGCCGCGCCGGAGGGAGCCGCCGGAAAGGCGCCGGAGAAGCCCTCCGTGGGCGCCTGGATGCGGGAGGCCAAGGCGGACCCCGACGCGGAAAAGGTCGGGATGTATCTGGTGCACAACGGGGTGGTCCGCGCGACCGCCCGCAGCCGGGTGCGCCAAAACGACAAAACATCCCGGCCGGTGACCGGGATGCGATTCAGCTATGACCGGGACAGAGCGGAACGGGCGATCGCGGAGGCCCGCGCCATGGAAGGCATATATTACGTCCGGGGTCTGGCTCAATGAGGGCATCCTCCGGGTGGGGGATGACATCATGCTCGTACTGATCGGCGCGGACATCCGTCCCCACGCTGTGGAGGCGTTCCAGATGCTGGTGGGGCGGCTGAAAAGCGAATGCGTCTCCGAATCGGAAATCTATGAAGAAGAAAACCCCTGAGAAAGGGGATATCCGGAATCAGTAGCCCCTTTGCGGATCGATGCGTCTGCGGAGGGGTTTTCCATTACAGTAGTTTTCCAGATCCTCGAGGAACAGCTCCACGATCCGGTTCACGGTCCAGGGCAGGGTCATATTGCCCGCCACGTGGGGGGTGATCAGGAGATTCGGGCAGCTCCAGAGGGAATGATCCTGGGGCAGCGGCTCCTCTTCGAAGACATCCAGGGCGGCGCAGAGACGCCCGGTGCGCAGCTCCCGCTCCAGCGCCGGCTGATCGATGATGGAGCCGCGGCCGACGTTGATGACGGCTGCACCGTCCGGCAGGAGGGCCAGCTGGTCCTTTCCGAGAAGATGGAAGGTTTCCGGCGTTCCGGGCAGGGACAGGATCAGTGCGTCCGCTTCCGGCAGCGCCTGCTCCCAGGCGCTGATGGGCAGCGCCCGGTCAAACAGACCGCCCGGATTCCGGCCGCTGCGGTTGATGCCAATAACAGACTTCGGTCCAAAGGACCGGAGCCGGATCGCGATCTCCTGCCCGATATCGCCGGTGCCGGCCAGGACGAACCGGCCGTCCCGGATGGACTTCACGGGCAGATCCCGCTTCCATTCCCGGCGGGCGACGATGCTGTCGTATTCCAGCCGCCGGCGGAAGAGGGACAGGAGCATCATGACGGTATGCTCCGCGATGGTGACGCCGTAGGCGCCGGAGGAATTGGTCAGAACGGCATCCGGGGAAGCGAAGGTATCCGATCCTAGCAGATGATTCACGCCCGCGGATGGGGTGCAGAACCATTCCAGCTTCGGGGCATGCTGCGCCAGATGCTCCGACTGGCCCAGAACGATTTCTGCTTCTGCCAGGGCGGGAATGCTGTCGCGCACGTGATCAAAGAAGGAGGCCTCCAGCCCGTGGCCTTCAGCCGCGTCCCGGATCCGCTGCCGGTGGGATTCATTCAGGTTGGGGAGGACCACAACGAGTTTTCCGGTTTTCATTTTGCTTCTCCTGTAAAAAGATTTTGAGAGCTGCGTTTCCATGCAAAAGATAGAAAAAAAAGATCGGTTTGTCAAGACGGCCGCCATGCCCGGAACGAAAGAATCTGCAATCATTATCTCAAAAGCTTTCACAAAGAAAACAAATAATTTCACAATGCAAAGAAATACCTGTTGCTTTTTTTGGGCGAATTTGATATATTTTGATAAAGGCTTCCGGGGGTATTCTGATTTTGAAAGAGGGGGATGACGTGTTTCTGAAAAAATATGGCGACTTGATTGTCAGCATCTTCTACACAATTGTTTCCGTAGCGATGCTGATTCTGGCGAGCATGCTGCCGAAGTCCAAGGTAATGGCCATTGGACCTGACTTCATGCCGACCGTGATCGGTATCCTGACCCTGGCGCTTTCCGTTATTTTGCTGATCCAGACCATCGGAAAACTGCGGAAAGGCGAAGAGGTTACAGGTGAAAAGGATAACAGTGACTATAAACGTGTGCTTGCCAGCCTGATTCTGGCCACGATTTATGTCAATATCCTGATGCCTGTTGGATTCATCATTTCCACCCTGCTTTACCTTGTGCTGCAGATCACCGTGCTTGCGCCGGATGACAAGCGCACGAAGAAGGATCTCATCAAATACGCGATCATTACGGTGGTATTTACGCTGGTGGTTTATTTCCTGTTCCGGTATGGATTCAAGATTATCCTGCCGCAGGGCATCCTGAAGTTCTGAGTATAGGAGGTATCGCATGAACGCATTATCACAACTGGGTTCAGCCATGCTGTCCGTGCTTGAACCCACATCCCTGCTGCTGATGATCGGCGGCGTGGTCATCGGTATTATTTTCGGATCCATCCCGGGGCTTTCCGCTTCGATGGCTGTGGCGCTGATGCTGCCGCTGACCTTCAGCATGAGCTCCTCCCTGGGCATGAATACACTGGTCGCCGTTTATATCGGCGGTATCTCCGGCGGCCTGATTTCCGCCATTCTGCTGAACATGCCGGGAACGGCCTCCTCCATCGCCACCACCTTTGACGGATACCCGATGGCGAAAAAGGGCGAGGCCATGCGGGCACTGGGCGTCGGCATCGTCTTCTCGTTCCTGGGCTCCATCTTCTCCTTCATCATCCTTTCATTCTTTGCACCGATGCTGGCGGATGTGGCGCTGCAGTTTACACCGATTGAAAACTTCGGTATCTGCTTCTTCGCTCTGACCATGGTGGCCGTGCTGAGCTCGGGCAACATGGTGAAGGGACTTCTGGCCGGGATGCTGGGTCTGCTGTTCGCGATGGTCGGTATGGCCCCGATTGACGGAACGCCCCGCTTCACCTTCGGCAGCAATGAAATGATGGGCGGCTTCAACACCCTGACCACCCTGATCGGTATTTTCGCGGTGGCGGATATCCTCGTATCGGCCGAAACCATCGGCAAGGGTGTGGAAACGATCCCGGTTCAGAAAGTGAAGGGCTTCGGCTTCACGATGAAGGAATTCGTGAAGTGGCTGCCCGGGGCGCTGCGCGCCGCTCTGATCGGTACCGGAATCGGTATCCTGCCCGGTATTGGCGGATCCACATCCGGTATGCTTGCCTATGTGACCGCCAAGAACATGTCCAAGCATCCGGAAACATTCGGCCAGGGAGATCCGGAAGGCATTGTTGCGACGGAAACAGCGAACAACGCGACCATCGGCGGCGCCATGATCCCGCTGCTGGTGCTGGGTATCCCAGGCGACGGTGTGACAGCCATGATGCTGGGCGGATTCCTGATCCATGGCCTGTCCGCCGGCCCGCTGCTGTTCATCAAGAACGCGGATGTGGTTTATGGTATCTTTGCGGCCTGCATTATCTGCGCGCTGATTATGCTGATCGTCGAATGGAACTGCATTAAGCTGTTCGTCAAGGTGCTGAAGGTGCCGAAGCATATCCTGATGCCGCTGATTCTGGTCCTGTGCGCGGTCGGCGCCTATGCGACAAACAACCGGATCTTCGACGTGCAGTCCATCATCGTCTTCGGCGTCATCGGTTATCTGTTCCATAAAGTGAAGATGCCCACAACACCTTTCGTGCTCTGCTTCCTGATCGGCGGAATGACGGAGACGTACCTGCGGCGCGGACTGATGAGCTACAAGAGCTTTGGCGCGTTCTTCACGCATCCGATCTTCGATGTCTTCTTTGCGATTGCGATCGGCGTCATCGGCTGGTTCACCTTTAAGGAAATCCGCGGAAATAAGAAGGCGGGCTGATCCGTTCAGCCATGTGACGGTATTCAGATTCCGTCAGCACTGATCTTCGGATGAGTCCGGCGGGATTGAATAAACCCCGAAAAGGGGAAAGAAAAAAGGAGGAAACCTACATGAAGAAAACCCTGTCTCTGATCCTGGCCCTGTGCCTCGTGCTGACGCTGATGATCAGCGGCGCTGCGATGGCCGAATCCGAGTGGAAGCCCTCTTCCACGGTATCCATCATCATTCCGGCCGGCGCCGGCGGTGACACGGACCTGACTGCCCGCGTGTTTGCGCAGTATGCGAAGGAAATGACCGGTGTGGACTTCATCGTTGTGAACGCCAGCGGCGCGGCCGGTTCCATCGCGGCGAACCAGGTGCTTGGCGCGGCTCCGGACGGACATACTTTCTTGTATGGCCACAACCTGGTGAACGTGGCGAACGTGGCCGGCGTGACCGACTATAACTACACTGCGTTCAAACTGGGCCCCACCTTCGCGAAGAACCCCGCGAACCTGCTATTCATCAACCCCCAGAAGTATGAAGGCATCGATGCTTTCCTGGATGCTGCCAAGGCGAATCCCGGCACCGTGAAGGCCTGCACCGAAGTCGGCGCGTATACCTACTATGAACTGCTGGCGTTCGAAAAGGCAGCAGGGATTGATCTGGATCTGGTGGACGTTGGCTCTGCTTCCGACAAAGTGGTTGCCATGCTGTCCAAGCAGGTTGACCTGATGCCCGCCGCTTACCTGGCCGGCAAGGACTATCTGGAAGCGGGACAGTTCGCGACCATCGGTGTTCCCACCGCGGAGCGGTATGACCTGCTGAAGGATTTCCCGACCTTCAAGGAGCAGGGAATCGATTTCGTCTTCCCGGACTGCGACTATTCCTTCTATTTCCCGAAGGAGACCCCGGATGAAGTGATTGCCTGGTATGACAAGCTGGTGGCCGAGATGGAAACCAATCAGGCCTGCCTGGATGCCATTTCCGCGATCAACGTGATTCCGTACTATCTGGACTCCAAGGCTTCTGAAGAGAATGACGCTGCATACTTCAACACCTTCACTGAGATTGCGGCTTCTCTGGCGGAATAAGATGATAACCGGTTAGAAGTTTAGCCGAATAACAGGGCCGGGGTGCTCGGCGAACAGAAACACAGATTGCTACAGGGAATCTGAGTCATGTCTCTGCGACGCACCCCGGCTTCTCTTTACCTCATTGGGATGAGAACGGGTCTTTTCCGGGAATACAGGTTTCTTCCTTTTCACAATCCACCGGAATGGCTGGAATTCAGGCGGTTTTCCGATTGCAATAAGATCTTAAGGAGGAGCATTTGATGAAGAGTCCGATCATTGAACGGATGGATGTAATCCCCGTTGCGGGATATGACAGCATGCTGATGACCCTGAGCGGAGCGCATGCGCCGTGCTTTACCCGGAACCTGGTGATTCTGACGGATTCGGCGGGCCATCAGGGAATCGGAGAAATACACGGGGGAGATTATACGCATGACGGCCTGGTGGCGATGAAACCGCTGGTGGAGGGTATGCCTGTTGTGAAATACAGGGAGGTCATGCAGCGGATTCATAAGGCGGTTAATCCCCACAGCGATGAAGCGGATGAAGGGATTCAGACGCTCGATATCGCCAAACTGAAGTATGTGGTCCGCAGCGAATGGGCCATTGAGTGCGCGATGCTGGACCTGCTGGGGCAGTATCTTGAAGTTCCGATGTGCCAGCTTCTGGGGGAAGGACAGCAGCGGAAAGAAGTCGAAATGCTGGGTTACCTTTTCTATGTTTCGGACAGGCATAAGGTACCGGAAGGGGATATGCAGTATCTGGACGAGAGTGACAGCACGGATCCCTGGTTCCGGCTGCGCCGGGAAGAGATATTGACTCCCGCCCGGATTGTGGAAGAAGCGGAAGCCGTCGCTGAAAAATACGGAATGCGGAACTTCAAGCTGAAGGGCGGCGTGCTGAAGGGCTCGGAGGAAATGGAAGCGGTCCGGGCGGTCAAGAAGCGCTTTCCGGAAGCCCGGGTGAACATCGATCCGAACGGCGCGTGGAGCCTGAAGGAAGCGATTGAGCTGAGCAAAGACATGCACGGGATCATCACCTATATGGAGGATCCCTGCGGGCCGGAAGCGGGCTTCAGCAGCCGGGAAATCATGCGGGAGTTCAAGAACGCAACGCAGTTCCAGGTGGCGACCAATATGATTGCAACCGACTGGCGGCAGTTCTATCACACAGTGACCCTGACCGCCTGCGATATCATTCTCGCGGATCCGCATTTCTGGGGCTTTGACGGCGCGATCCGGATGAGCCAGCTGCTGGATACCTGGGGCCTGACCTTCGGTATTCACAGCAATAATCACTTTGATATTACGCTGGCCGCCTTTGCGCAGGTCGGGGCGGCCGCGGTGGGACGCGTTGCTCCGCTGGATACCCACTGGATCTGGCAGGACGGCCAGAACCTGCTGGACGATACGCCGCAGATCATCGGCGGCATGCTGCAGGTTCCGGAAGGATACGGCCTGGGCGTCCATCTGAATATGGAAAAAGTGATGGCGGCCAATAAGCTGTATAACAGCCTGCCCAGCCATGACCGGGATGACGGGATGGCCATGCAGTATCTGATTCCGGGCTGGAAATATGACCATAAAAAGCCCTGCCTGGTCAGGCCGTAAAGGGATCTGACGGACGACATTCAGCTCCTGGGCTTGTAACCGGCACCGGTTTGGGACAGATGTCTGCTCCTGCCCCGAACCGGTGCTTTATTCTCAGGATGAGCGATACGAACCGGAAGTCACTGCCGGGAACAGACAGAAGAGGATTAATCAATGCGGGAAACGATGGACAGGCTTTCAGGCGCGCAAAACCGTCTGCGAAACGCAAGCATGGTATTACTGGCTGCGCTGGCAGTTTCGGTGATCCTGATTCTGATGAAGATCAGAATTCCGGGACTCGTTCTTGGAACCGCCGCAATGGTACTCTATTTTGGATGGGTCAAATGGCAAAGCCGGAAATACAGCGGCCAGGTGACGGAAGCAAATATCCTGCACGGCCTTGCGGCTGATCTGGAGGATCCGAAATATCTGGGGAAAAAAGGACTGACGGTGGAAGAGCTGGATCAGGCCGCGATCCTGCCGGTGCAGGTGGAAAAAGGAAGCCTTTTGATTTTCCAGGGATTCGAAGGGAAACTGGAGGGAAGCCGGATCCGGGGATGGGAAACAACTTTCCGCTATCGCCGAGGAACGGGCAGGACGGACGTGGCTTTTCTCAGCGGAACCCTGCTGCTCTGCTCCTGCGGAAACCGGACTGCGGATCCGCAGGACTGGGTTGCAATCCGAAGAGGCCTGGTCAACGACCATGTGGCACAGGACTTTCTGAAGGAAAAATCGTATACCTGTCGCAAAACAGGAAACAGAATCTTTGATGAGCGGTTTATCCTGGCTGGACGGAATCAGGAAGAAATCCCGAAGACGGTCATGAAAGAGCTGGATATTCTCTGCGGGGACCTTGAACGGATCGGCGCGGTCCGCTGCCAAGCAGGCGAAACAATGGTTTTCCTGGATCATCGTTTCTATACGGATCATGTGAGGGTGCAGCAGCCGCTGACGGAAGATCTGATTCTGCATAATCCACTGCCGGAACGGGATGCGATCTGGGGTTTCTTCCGGTTCATTCAACAGGGGACGGAAAAGGAGCAGGATGAATCATGAAGATACGGAATGACGGTACGGTTTCCCGCCTGCTGAAGGACGTCCCGCTGCCGGAGATGTTCCATGCGGCTCAGAAGTTCAATGATGCCCATATTGAGCGGGAGGA
>JAFRGU010000153.1 GCA_017433675.1 Clostridia bacterium | reverse complement strand
TGATCAACCGCTGTGAGCAGGTGGGTTATCTGGAGACCCCGAAGATTTATCCGGGATGTGCCCGTGCCCGGTTGCAAATGATGGGTGGGGAATTCTGCGGAAATGCGACAATGGGAACCGCAGCATGGCTGGCGATGCAGGGTGGCCTGGCGATCGGGGAGAAAGAAGAAATTGTTCTGGAAGTCTCCGGCGCAGAGATGCCGGTTTTCTGCATGGTGCGTCGGGAAATACAGGGGTGGACCGGCAGGGTGGATATGCCTCCGGTTCTGGGAACGGAAGAGATTCAAAAAGACGGCAAAGTGTTTACCGCTGTGCACATGACCGGCATGACCCACCTTATCCACACCGGCGAACGGATGAAAAAGCCGGAAGCGGAGGCTTTATTACAGGCAGTGGCTGCTGAACTCCCAGCTCCGGCGGTCGGCCTTCTGCAATGGGAAGAAACGGAAGGGCGCATGACACCGCTGGTTTATGTCCGGGAAAGCAGAACTATGATCTGGGAAACGGCATGCGGAAGCGGCAGCGCAGCTATCGGGGCTTGGAAGGCACTGGCGGCAGGCGGATCCATGCAGGTATCGGTCGTGCAGCCCGGAGGAAAGCTGATTGTGGAGGCGGAGACAGATCAGGGACGGATTCAGCGGATCCGCCTGACCGGTACGATCAGAATCGGAGAGACGAAAACACTGTAAAAGGCAGGCATCGCTTGCCTTTTCTCTTTTTTCGCGATATGATGGGCCTGAAACGGGCAGTATCCAAAGAGACAGCCGGAATGGAGGAAAGACGGGAGAAATGCGTAGCGTGCTGATCATTGGCGCGGGAGCTGCGGGCCTGATGGCGGCTGTTTTCGCAGCCGGTGCCGGTGCGGAAGTCACCGTACTGGAAAGGAATGAGAAACCGGGGAAGAAGATCTACCTGACCGGAAAAGGCCGCTGCAATGTAACGAACGACTGCACGATGGAAGATTTTTTACGGGAGGTCCCGCAAAATCCCCGGTTTCTCTACAGTGCCCTGAGCTTTTTTTCACCGGAAGATATGAAAAATCTGCTGGCGGAAAATGGTTGCCCCACGGTCACCCAAAGAGGCAGGCGGGTTTTTCCGGCAACGGAGAAGGCCAGCGATGTAACCCGGACACTGGTTCGGGTTGCTCAGCAGCGAGGCACAAGGATCCTGCTGAATCAGCGTGTGAAGCGCCTTCTGATCGGAGAAGCCGGACGCGTCACCGGTGCCGAAACCGAGGAAGGAGCACAGAGAGCGGCGGATGCCGTCATCCTGGCAACAGGCGGTGTCAGCTATCCTGCGACAGGATCCACGGGGGACGGGTACCGTTTTGCCGCAGAAGCGGGGCATACGGTGCTCCCGGCCATGCCCTCGCTGATCGGACTGGAATCAAAGGAGGCATGGCCCAGAGAATTACAGGGGCTGAGTCTGAAAAATGTCCGGATCACCCTGAAAAAAGGCAAAAAGAGTCTTTACAGTGAACAGGGCGAGATGCTGTTTACCCATTTTGGGTTCAGCGGGCCGCTGATTCTGGAAGCCAGCTGCCATTTGCCGGCCGATATCAGGGATTGCATGCTGGAGCTGGATCTGAAGCCGGGACTGACCCGGGAGCAGCTGGATGCCCGCCTTCAGCGGGATCTGGAAGCAGGAAGCCGTAAACAGATCCGGAACATTCTGCCGGGCCTGATGCCGGGAAGCCTGGCGGAAATCTTTCCCTCAATCTGCGGTCTGCCGGCCGAGCTGCCATGCAATCAGGTCACTGCCAGCCAGCGGGAAGTCCTGGTGAACAGAATGAAGACACTGCCGCTGGATATCAGCGGACGAAGACCCATTGCGGAGGCGGTCATAACCCGGGGAGGCGTTTCCGTGAAGGAAGTCAATCCAGGAACGATGGAAAGCAAACTGATACCGGGACTCTATTTCGCAGGCGAGATTCTGGATGTGGATGCCCATACGGGCGGATACAATCTCCAGATCGCTTTCAGTACAGGTGCGTTGGCAGGCCACAGTGCGGCCACTGCAGACTGAGTATATGAAAAAGTGATGAGACTAATCAGGAAGGCATAACGAACAGAGAGGATTGGATCAGCAAGATGTATATGCCGGGCGGAAGGAGCATAAACAGGGGTGCGGAGGAACTAAACAGAAAGAGCATGTATCGGCGGGCGCTCTCCGTAGCCTGGCCGGCCATGATGGAGAGCTTTTTCATTACCCTGGCGGGCATGATCGACACCATGATGGTAGCCGAACTTGGAAGTTACGCAGTGGCGGCCGTCGGGCTGACAGCCCAGCCGAAATTTATCGGCCTGACGCTCTTTATCGGAATGAATGTAGCGGTATCCGCTCTGGTAGCCCGGCGAAAGGGAGAGGAAAGACCGGAGGACGCGAATGAGATTGTCTGGACTGCGATCCTGCTGACACTGATCCTGTGTGTGCTGGTGACCATCCTTTTTGTCGTTTTTACACCGCAAATGATGACTCTTGCAGGAAGCAATGCGGATACGCACGAGAGTGCAGTCATCTATTTCCGAATCATCATGGGCGGATTGTTTTTTAACGTGATTACAATGGTGATTAATGCCGCACAGCGGGGAAGCGGGAATACCCGGCTTTCCATGACAACCAATCTGACCAGCAGCATTGTGAACATAATATTTAATTATCTGCTGATCGAAGGACACTTTGGCTTTCCGGCCTGGGGAATTCGGGGCGCCGCAATCGCCACAGTGCTGGGAACGGTGGTTGCTGCGGTCATGGCGTTCTTCTCTCTTTTCCGGCCGAGCAGCTATATCCGGTTTTCCGAAATGAAAAAGCTGGGCATCCGGCTGAGAAAGCAATGCGTTGATGCGATCTGGAGACTGGCGGGAACGACTTCGCTGGAAAATATTGCAATGCGTGTTGGCTTTGTGGCGACAGCGCTGATCGCGGCCAGGCTGGGAACGGACGAGTTCGCAGCGCATAATATCGGGATGAACGTCCTGGGGCTTGGGTTTTCGTTTGCGGACGGCATGCAGGTAGCCGCTATTGCACTGGCCGGTGAGGCGCTTGGGGCCGGGAAAAAAGAGACAGCCAAAGCTTATGGGAATATCTGCCAGCGGATCGGATTCGGGATTTCCATCCTGCTGGCGCTGGCTCTGTTTTTCGGCAGCGAATGGTTCTTCGGGCTGTATTTCAAAGAGCGGCATATTATCAATATGGGAATCATGATTTCCCGGTGGATAATGGTGATTGTGCTGCTGCAGATTTCCCAGATCATTTTCACAGGATGTCTGCGTGCTGCGGGTGATGTGCGATACACGCTGCTGGCAGCACTGATCAGTGTGACGGGGATTCGGACGCTGGTGACAATTCTGCTGGTGAGCGTGTTCCATATGGGCCTGACTGGTGTATGGCTGGGAGTGCTTTCCGATCAGGCGTCCCGTTTTATTCTGATGGGCCGGCGCTTCCATCAGGGGAACTGGGTTAACCTGAAAATCTGAGTTTCCTTTCATTGGCTAATCGTATCAGAAAACTGAGAAAAATAATACTGGACAAAAGCAAAAAGCTTTGCTATAATACGCGATGCTGGTTGTGCCGATGTGGCTCAGTTGGTAGAGCAGCCGATTCGTAATCAGCAGGTCAGGGGTTCGAGTCCCCTCATCGGCTCCAGTATCGAGGTGTAGCGCAGTTTGGTAGCGCGTTTGGTTCGGGACCAAAAGGCCGC
>JAFRGU010000152.1 GCA_017433675.1 Clostridia bacterium | reverse complement strand
GTAGTAGATCAGCAGGAACAGGATGAACCCTGCCGCGACGATCCGGCCCACGCTTCGTCTTTCCAGTTTCAAATTTCCTCCTCAGACGCTTTTTCCGGCGCCTCTCCCGTCATATCCGTCTCCGGCGCTTCTCCTGTTTCCATTTCCGTTTCTTCTTTTGCTTCCTCCTCCGGTTCTTCTTCAGGTTCCGCCCGGCATACCGCAACCACCTGGCTGCCTTCCGCAAGCCGCATCAGCTTGACGCCCTGCGTGCTCCGTCCGCAGATCCGGATATCCGCCGCCCGGGCCCGGATGATGGTCCCGTCGTCCGTGATCAGCAGAATGTCCTCTTCCTCGTTCACGAACAGCATCGCCGCCAGGTCTCCGGTCTTTTCCGTCAGCGCCATGGCCTTGATGCCCTTGCCGTTCCGTCCCTGCTCCCGGTATTCGTCCGGGTCGGTCCGCTTTCCGTATCCGTTGCTTGTTACGCAGAGCACCCTGGTACCCGGTTCGATCACGGCGATATCGATCACCTCGTCGCCCGCGCCCAGCTTCATGCTCCGGACGCCGATGCTGTTCCGTCCCATCGCGCGAACGTGCTTCTCGTTGAACCGGATGGCCATGCCCTTCCGGCTGCTGATGAGCATCTCGTCTTCCCCGGTACTCAGCCGGACGCCGATCAGCTCATCTTCTTCCCGCAGCGCGATGGCAATCAGCCCGTTCTTCCGCAGATTCCGGAATTCCTCCAGCGCCGTCTTTTTAATCATGCCGTTCCGGGTCGCCATCACGAGGTTGAACTCCCCGTCCGTCTCCTTCGGCATGGGCAGCATGGTGGAAACCTTCTCCCCGCTCGTGATCTGGATCAGATTGATGATCGCCGTTCCCCGTGCCTGTCGTCCCGCTTCGGGGATCTGGTAGCATTTCAGGCTGAACACCCGTCCGCGGTTGGTGAAGAACATGATCTCCTGATGTGTGCTGACAACGCACATCTGGGTCGTGTAGTCCGTCTCCTTGACATTCATCCCGCTCACGCCGCGGCCGCCGCGGTGCTGCGCCCGGTATACGCTGCTCGCCACGCGCTTCACGTATCCTTCGTGCGTCAGGGTCACGACCATGTTTTCTTCCTGGATCAGGTCTTCGATATCGATCTCGTCCTCGACGATTGTCAGCTCGCTTCGCCGCTCGTCGCCGAATTTATCCCGGATCTCGCTGATCTCGGTTTTGATGACGCTCATCAGCTCCCGTTCATCCGCCAGAATCTCCTGCAGCCGCGCGATGGTTTTCTCCAGCTCCTGGTATTCCTCCATCAGCCGCTCCCGCTCCAGTCCGGTCAGCCGGGCCAGCCGCATGTCGAGGATGGCCTGGGCCTGCCGGTCCGTGAATTCGAACCGGAGCATCAGCGCTTCCTTCGCCGTCTGGGTGTCCTTGCTCGCCCGGATGATGGCGACGATCTCATCGATATGGTCCAGCGCCTTCAGCAGGCCTTCCAGAATGTGAGCCCGGTTCAGCGCCTTGTTCAGCTCGAACCGCGTCCGCCGGGTCACGACGTCCTTCTGGTGCTCCAGGTAGTAGTAGATCATCTCCCGCAGGTTCAGCACCCGGGGCTTCCCGTCCACCAGCGCCAGCATGTTCGCGCCGAAGTTCTCCTGCAGGGAGGTATGCTTGTACAGCGTATTCAGCACAACCTGGGGCTGAACGTCCTTCTTCAGCTCGATGACGATCCGCATGCCCTGCCGGTCGTTGCTTTCGTCCCGGATGTCGCTGATGCCCTCCAGCCGCTTTTCATGGACCAGATCCGCGATCTTCTTGACCAGTACGCTTTTGTTGACCTGGTAGGGAATCTCCGTCACGACGATCCGGCTCCGGCCCTGCCCCATGTCCTCGATGCTGCTTTTGGCCCGTACCGTGATCCGCCCGTGTCCCGTGTAGTAGGCCTCCCGGATCCCGGCCCGGCCCATAATCAGTCCGCCGGTCGGGAAATCAGGGCCCTTGATATGCTCCATCAGGTCGTCGATCGTGCACTCCGGGTTGTCGATCATGCAGATCACGCCGTTGATGACCTCCGTCAGGTTATGGGGCGGGATGTTCGTCGCCATGCCCACGGCGATGCCGCTGGATCCGTTGACCAGCAGGTTCGGGAACCGCGCCGGCAGCACGCTCGGCTGCTGCAGCGTCTCGTCAAAATTGGGGTAGAAATCGACCGTGTCCTTGTCGATCCCGTCCAGCAGGTGCATCGCCAGCTTCTGCAGCCGCGCCTCGGTATACCGCATGGCCGCGGCCCCGTCCCCGTCGACGCTGCCGAAGTTGCCCTGCCCTTCGATCAGGGGATACCGGATGTTGAAGGGCTGCGCCAGCCGCACCATCGCGTCGTATACGCTGGAATCCCCGTGAGGGTGGAATTTACCCAGCACGTCGCCCACCACGCGGGCGCTTTTCCGCGTGGGTTTGTCCGGCGTCATGCCCAGCTCTTCGCTCATGTCATACAGGATCCGCCGGTGCACCGGCTTCAGCCCGTCCCGCACGTCCGGAAGAGCCCGGTCCACGATGACCGCCATCGCGTAAGCGATGAAACTCTTCTTCATCTCCTGTTCCAGGTTCACCGGGATCAGTTTATCATTAATCATCTTTGCCTCTTATTTTACACATCCAAATCCTTGACCAGATCGCTGTTCTCCTGTATGAACAGTTTTCTTGGTTCCACCTGATCCCCCATCAGCAGCGTAAACAGCTGATCCGCCTCCATGGCGTCGTCCGGCGTGATCTGCATCATCATCCGGGTTTCCGGGTTCATCGTCGTGTCCCACAGCTGCTGCGCGCTCATCTCGCCCAGCCCTTTGTACCGCTGGATATCCGGTTTCGGGTCCCGCCCGATTTCGTCCAGCAGCCGGTTCAGCTCGTCGTCGTCATACACATACCGGCTGGTCTTTCCCTTGGTCACCTTGTACAGCGGCGGCATGGC
>JAFRGU010000151.1 GCA_017433675.1 Clostridia bacterium | reverse complement strand
GTTTAATCCTTCAATGTCTCTGTCCAAGTTCCCCTTTCGGTTCCCTTTTCCCTCAACACTAAACTCTTCGGAATCTTCGCTGTCTTTCGCCGCGTCTCCCGCTTCCCTTCCGCTTCCCCCTCCCGGGTTCCCCTTCCGGTCCGCTTTCCCGCGGCTCCTCTCTTCTTGCGCGTTTCTCTCTTCTGTATCGTTTTCAAGGTTCGGTCCACTCTCTCCTTCGCTCCCTTTTTCAGGGGGCTCCGTGAGCGAGCTTGCAAAGAATAACAGATTTCTTTTACCCTGTCAACCCCTTTTTTGAAAAAAATTTGAAAAAAAGTGAGGAAAATCAACGCTTCCGGACGTTGGTCTCCCTCACTTTTGAAAACGTTCGGGTTTTTCTCCAGACCTTGAGGTTAAGACGGGGATCCGCCACAATTTTGTTCACCGGGGTTTAAAACGGCATTGACGATCCCGCCGCCCAGGCAGCGGTCCCCCGCATAAAGTACGGCACTCTGCCCGGGGGTCACAGCCCGCTGGGGAACAAGGCTGCGGATTCGGAGCCGGTCTTCGCTTTCCCAGCTTACTTCCACCGGCTGATCCGCCTGACGGTACCGGTATTTCGCGGTACAGCGGAATGTCTGCCCGATTTCCGCCGGTGCTTCGCCGACCCAGGTCACGTCCTCCGCCGTACAGAGGGTGCTGTACAGAAGCGGATGATCCTCTCCCTGGGCAACCAGCAGCCGGTTGCGCTCCAGATCTTTCCCGATCACAAACCAGCTGCGGCCGTCTCCCCGGCCGCCGATGCCCAGGCCTCTCCGTTGGCCCAGCGTATAATACATCAGCCCGTCGTGGGTTCCCACCACCGTGCCGTCCGTGGAAACCATATCCCCGGGCTGTGCCGGCAGGTACGCTGCCAGGAATTTTTTAAAGTTCCGTTCCCCGATAAAGCAGACGCCGGTGGAATCCTTCTTCCGGCTCACAGGCAGGTGATGCTTTTCCGCAATCTCCCGGACCTGACCCTTGGTCAGGTTGCCCACGGGAAAGACGGATTTCCGCAGCTGTTCCTCATGAACCATATATAGGAAGTAACTCTGATCCTTGTTCGGATCAGCGCCCCGCATCAGATGTCCCGAGCTGTCCGTCTGCACAAAGTGTCCCGTAGCCATCTTCTCTGCTCCCAGACTCATGGCAAAATCCAGAAAAGCCCGGAACTTGATTTCCCGGTTGCACAGCACGTCCGGATTCGGCGTGCGGCCCGCCCGGTATTCCTTCAGAAAATAGGCAAAAACCCGGTCCCAGTATTCTCTCGCGAAATTAACGCTGTAATAGGGAATGTCGATCAGGTCGCAGACCTCCCGCACGTCCCGCCAGTCGCTCTCCGCAGTGCACGCGCCGTTATCGTCCTCCTCTTCCCAGTTTTTCATAAACACGCCCACTACGTCATAGCCCCGCTCCTTCAGCAGCAGGGCCGCCACGGAGGAATCAACCCCTCCGCTCATGCCGACCACAATTCTTTCCTTCACTTTGATTGCCCCTTACAGCAGAACGGAACACAATCAGCGGCGAAGCTGACTGTGTTCCGTTTCTTTATTCTTCATTTGCCATCAGTCTTTCCAGGACAGCCCCGGCGATGGTTTTCGCAATTTCATCCCGATCCCCCCGGGCATCCACAACCACATACCGCTCCGGATTTCGTGCAATCAGCGCATGATATCCTTCCTCAACCCGGGCATGAAACGCTTCCTGCTCCATCTCCAGCCGGTCCAGTTCGCTGGCTGCGCTGCGGCGCTGCAGGCTGGCCCGGTGATCCAGATCCAGATAAACGGTTGCCAGCGGCAGCATGCCATCCACTGCGGGCTCATTAATCGCCAGAACCCGGTCCACCCCCAGCTGTCGTCCTCCTCCCTGATATGCCACGGAGGAATCAAGGAAGCGGTCGCACAGCAGCACCTTCCCTTCCGCCACGGTGGGACGGATCTTTTCCCGCACGTGCTGGGCCCGCCCCGCCGCGTACAGCAGAGCTTCTGTGATATCGGTCATTTCCGCATTGTTCCGGTCCAGCAGAATTTCCCGGATCTTTTCCCCGATAGGGGTCCCGCCGGGTTCCCGGGAATGCACGACCTCGAAACCGTATTGCTCCAGTTTGTTCGTCAGTTTCTCAATCTGGGTGCTTTTCCCGGATCCGTCCAGCCCTTCCATGCTGAGAAAGGCGCCTTTGGGAACTTCTGCTCCTGGACAGAGGATCTCCGCCGCTTCCCGCGCCGTATGGGCAATGCGCTCCGCGCCGGCCGTCCGCAGCTCTTCCTCGCTCCCGTATCCCCAGGTCACCCCCAGCGTATGGGTACCGGCCTGAATGCCGCCTTCGATGTCGAATTTCCGGTCGCCGACCATCCAGATTTCGGCTTCTCCTTCCGGTGCCACGGATCGGATCAGCCGGTCCTTCTCCGCGTGTCCGTCTGTCGCGCAGGCAATCCTTTCGAAAAACTTCAGCAACCCGAAATGGTTCAGAATATCCCGTGTCGGACCTTCCGGTTTACCGGTCACGACGCCCATCTGCACTCCGCTCTGCCGCAGGGTGCGCAGCAGATTCCGGATTCCCGGATACACCCGGTTCTCATATTTTCCGATGGTGGTATATCTTTCCCGGTAGAATTCCTGCGCCTGCCGGGCCTGCGTCTCCGTCATTCCCATCAGGTTCCGGAAAGACCAGATCAGCGGAGGCCCGATCCATTTCCGGAGGGCTTCCTCCGTCGGTGCCGGGAACCCCATCTTTTCCGCGGCGTATCTCGCGCAGTTCCAGATGCCTTCTTCGGACTGGGTCAGCGTCCCGTCCAGGTCAAAAAACACCCACTGGCTGCTCATGCTTTTACCTTCATCCTTCCACCCGAATCACATTCTCCACCTGGCAGATTTCCGGATTCAGAGCTTCCACCACCCGGCGCACCGCTTTTTCCGGTGCGCTGTGGGTAATCACAATCAGCGTTGCCTTTCCGCCCGGGGCTGCGCCTTTCTGCATCATGGCGGATACGGAGATGCCTTCCCCCGCCAGCAGACCCGTTACCTCCGCCAGCACGCCCGGAGCGTCCTTGGCCTTCATGCGGATGAAATACTTGCTCTGCCAGTCATCCGCCACGGGCAGGGGATCCGGCCGGAAATAGGCGACGGGATGCGTCCTGTTCCGCGCCGCCAGGATGATATCGCCCACGATCGCGCTGGCGGTGGGCGCGTCTCCGGCTCCCCGGCCTTCCAGCATCATATCCTTGAAGGAATGACCGTACAGGTAGATCGCGTTCAGGGATCCGTCCACACGGGCCAGCGGATGCTCCGCCGGCAGGAAGGCCGGATGCACCCTCGCCTCAATGGATTCGCCGTTATCCTTGCCGATGGCCAGCAGCTTCAGCACATAGCCCATCTCGCGTCCGAAGGCGATATCCTCGGCAGTCACCTTCGTGATGCCCTCCCGGTAGATATCCTCCATATGAATCCGGCTGTGGAAAGCCAGGGATCCCATGATGCTCAGCTTATAGGCGGCATCCATGCCCTCCACATCCGCCGTGGGGTCCGGCTCCGCCAGTCCCAGGCGCTGGGCGTCCTTCAGCACGGTCTCGTATTCCGCGCCTTCCGCCGCCATCCGGGTCAGGATGTAATTGGTCGTCCCGTTCACAATGCCCATCATCTGCTCGATGTGGTTGGCGATCAGCGGGCTCTGGATGGAGGTGAGCACCGGGATCGCTCCGCCCACGCTGGCTTCAAAATACAGGCCCGCTCCGGTCTTCTGGGCCATGGCGCGCAGCTCGTCCAGGTGCAGGGACAGCGCCATCTTGTTGGCCGTCACCACACATTTCCCGTTCTCCAGCGCCCGGAGCATCATGGAAGCCGCCGGCTGCTCGCCGCCCAGAAATTCGCAGACGATCTGGATTTCCGGATCCTCCAGGATCTCCGCTCCGTCCGTGGTCAGTACTTCCTCCGGCACTTCATGCCCGCCGTGGAAGCGTTTGTCCAGCACCAGCGCCTTCTTCACCCGCAGGCGCATCCCGGTCCGCGTCTCCACCTCGTCCCCAAAGGTCCGAATCAGATCCCAGACGCCTCCGCCGATATTTCCCAGGCCCAGCAGCCCCAGTACGACTTCCTGCATGTTGATCTCTTCCTTTCTGATCATTTCTGAAAAATGATGCCCCAAATCTTCGTTGAAGTCAACCCCTTCGGACGTTCTTTTTCAGTCTTTCGTACATACTGCTTTCGGATTGACCCAACGGCATAACAATATCACACATGCCCGTTGATAATCAACTGCTCAGACTTTCATCCCCGATATATACGTTTTTTGAGTTTCACTCTCTCCCTTGAGTGTCACTGTGGTGACACTCAAGGATCCTTATTTTCCAAAGGTCCCCGGTTGAGATTCACTTTATTTGAGTGCTACCGCGGGCAGAAGTCTGTCGAGATTCACGAGATTCACGATTTTGAATCTCGAAAATCCTTATATTCCAACATGTTCCTGTCGAGATTCAAAAATATGCGTGAATCTCGACAGGATGCGACTGACTCCGTATGTCTGCTTGGGAAACGCCGGGAAGTGGACAACGCGCTCGGGACGTTGTCCACTTCTCTTTGCTAAAGAGCCTGGAAAAATCAATGCTCAGCGGGTTTAAGTGGACAAGTGGACAAGTGGTCAGAGGGAGCCGTTATGATGCCCGTTTGCTTCAGATCTGCAGTTCATCCACCTCGAACGTCAGCTCTTTCAGATGCTCAATCGTATGCCGGATCCGAATCGTCCGCAGTTCGCTCTGAACATCTTTCATTTCAATCATCAGAATGGTCATAAAACGCAGATATGCCGCCAGCCGGATCCGGCGCTGCGTTTCCGTCAGATCCGATTCCTCCGGATGATCCAGATAGCACTGCAGTGTCTCATAATAAATCCGGTCTGCGGTTTCGCGGGAGATCCCCAGGAACTGCTCGTTGTCCATCGGATTATCTTCGCTGAAAAGAACATAGGTCGTGTACAGGCTGGCAAATTCAAACACCGGGTTTCCGGTACAGATTTTATCCATGTCGATCAGAACCATCTCGTCCCCGGATTTCATGACGTTTTTCATCTGAATATCCCCATGGATCAAATGGTAATCATCCGGCATTTTCCGCAGCAGCGCTTCCAGCCGTTCCCGGATCGCCGCCGGCAGGACATCCCCGAATACTGTCAGATTGCGAAGATAGATATCCCGCGCGCTTTCCAGCTCTCCCGGTTTTGTCTCCAGGCTGTGCAGTTTTTTCAGAAAAGCCGCGTATTCGGAGATCATCCCCGGAAGCTGTCCGGGATCCCGCACGATGATTTCGTTGCAGTTCTGCGCGTTGATCATCTCAAACATGGATCCATACTGGTCCCCAACCTGTACAATATCCACGGGAATCGCGGTTGGGATCCCGCTGAGAAAGGCCTGCCGGGCCTTTTCCTGTTCATTTTTGATGATTGGCAGCGATTTTTCCCCATTCCGGTACACCTTGACGACGGTATCCTCATCCAGCCGGTATACCGTTCCAAACGCCCCTTCTCCGAGCACTTC
>JAFRGU010000150.1 GCA_017433675.1 Clostridia bacterium | reverse complement strand
CGTTGAGCCCTGCAGCGGTACAAAGGCTCTGCCGGCGCTGACGCTTGGCACAGCCTAAGTACCGGCGGGCTCAAAGGGCCTCGCGACGGAATCACCCGCCCGGGCTGCCTCATTATGGGCTATTGCGAAGGTTTTTCTGCTTCGCTATTCCCCGCCCGGGCTGCTTCTTATGGGCTCTTTTGTATGTTCTTTTAGTTACCTGACCTTAAATCAAACACATGGGAAAAGACAAAATATTTGGTCTATAATTTCAAAAAGAATGGACATTTGAACAAAAATGTTATATAATAAACCTGCCGGTGAATAGCCGGCAGGCGAGGAGAAATATGCGGAGCGGATGCGCCTGCTAATCTGACGAAGAGAGGCAGGTGGTGCACATGAGTGCTTATGAGATCACCATGGTGGTTCTTACGGCAATCAGTGTTATCATTGCTTTAGTGAAGGCCATCAGCCGGAACGACAAGTAAAGCATAACCACCGCATATTGGCACTATGCGGTGGTTCTTGATCGTTTTGTCCAGCAGGACATTACGCTCCGGACCCCACAATCCTCGCCTTTTATTATATGCATCTGGGTGAAAAAGTCAAGTTGAAGGATCGATGAAAGTCGGTCCTTTTTTATTGGGAAACACGGAGGAGGGATGAATTGGTTTAGTTTGGGACGCGGCTTTCGGAGAACATTTCACGACGGGAGCCGGAAGGGTATCTGATTTGTCTGAACGTGCCGGTGGCGCGGACGGGGACACAGGAGTATCTGCCGAGCGAGCTGGGACTGCCGGGGATGGATGACCGGATGATTCCGGTGGAACGGACCGCGGAGGAGGTTTTCTCGGCGGCTTGCATGGCTTCTTTTGAGGGGATGCCTGTGACGGATGATCATCCGGCCTCGGCGGAGGGGGTCACGGCGGAGAATATCCGGTATCTGCAGAAGGGGCACGCGATGAACATCCGGCGGGGACCGCCTCCGGAGGATGATCTGCTGATGGCGGATCTGATTATTACGGATCCGCGGCTGATTGAGGAAATACTCGGCGGGAAGCGGGAGATTTCGTGCGGATACAACTATGTGCTGAGTGAAGAGAACGGGAAATATTACCAGCGGGAGATTCGCGGGAACCATGTGGCCGTGGTGGACGCCGGCCGGGCGGGACCGCGGGTTTGTATTAAGGATGCTGATCATAAGGGAGGGAAACATTCCATGAATCGGAAGAACAAGGTTTTTGCAAAACTGATGGCGCGGATGGCCAGGGACGGGGACACGGAGGCCCTGGAGGAGGTGATCGCGGAAATCATGGGCGAGGAGCCGGAGACGGCGGCGGAACCTGCTGCCGATCCTGCCGCGCCTGTGGTGGTGGAGACGCCGGTGGAACAGCCGGTGATCATCGACTGTGGGCCGGAGATCCTGGAGGCGCTGCGGCGGATTATTGCGCTGCTGGGCGGGAATGCCGCGGATTGCGGGAATACGGAGAAACAGACAGATGAAGATCCGGATGCGATTGAGAGTTCTGTGGGTGTCGCGGCGGCGGAAGCGGCTGAGGCGGTCGCCGAGACTGTAGAGGCTACGGCGGAAGCGGTGGCTCAGACTGTGGCGGAAGCCATGGGGATGGAATCTGTCGGGGAAGATCCTCTGACGGATGACGATCCCATCGAGGAAATGATCCAGGAGATTCTGGAAGGGACGGCGGAGCCGGAGGAGGCGGGGCCGGAGGAGATTCTGTCCACGATTCTGGAGCCGGAGGAAGAGGCGGATGAGGATCCGGAGCAGAAATACAATGAGCAGGCCGCGGATACACTGCGAGCCGCGCTGACCGTTTTCAAACCCCAAATCATGAAGATGAGCACCAAAGACCGCGTGGCGCTCCATGCACAGGTCGAGGAGAAGATGAAAAGATTGACCCGGAGGAACCGGGACAGGAATTCCTATGACGCGCTCATCAACATGGCTGTCCTGGACCGGGATGGAAAGGCGCTGGGGGAGAAGATCATGAAAGAGCGTAATGCCAACAGGAGGATTTGATGGGGGGGCTTTCCGATCGAACCGAACGTAACTCTCCACCGGAGAGTTACGCCCCCTTCAGTGTAATTGCTAAAACAGGAGGATAAATTAAATGGGAAAGGTTTTGAGTTCTTTTACCAACGGATGGGCCGGGAGCATTGCCCGGAACCGGGATGACGTCGTTGTGGCACTGGCGAACAAGAGCGGGAATGATATCGCCTTCGGGGTGCCGGTGGCACTGGACGAGACGAAGACAGGCGTGGTGCCCTTCGACGGGAACACGCACACGGGGGCGGACTTCGTGGGTGTGACCGTGCGGCTGCCCAGCAAGACGCCGGATACCTACGGCAGCAATGAGGGAAAATACGCGGCCAATGAGATGGTGGACGTGCTGGT
>JAFRGU010000149.1 GCA_017433675.1 Clostridia bacterium | reverse complement strand
TACTATGTCAAATAAAAACCGGGAAAGCCTGAAATACAGATGCCTGGTGCTGGATCACGATGATACCGTGGTCAACAGCACGGCGACGGTGCACTATCCCAGCTTTGTGGAATACATGGAGCAGCGCCACGGGGGAACAGAGCTGACGCTGGAGGATTACTTCCGGTACAATTTCGATCCGGGCGTCGTGAAGATGTTTACCGAGATCTGCGGCATGAGCTGGGACGAGATGGAGGAAGAGGAGAAGTTCTGGGATGCCTACGTGCGGGCGCATGTGCCGAAGGCCTATGACGGCATCCGGGAGATCCTGGAGGAGCAGAAGCGGCGCGGCGGGCTGATCACGGTGGTGAGCCACAGCTTTACGGAGAACATCCTGCGGGATTACCGGGAGAACGGTCTGCCGGAGCCGGACCGGATCTACGGGTGGGAATATCCGGCGGCGCAGCGGAAGCCGAGACCCTGGCCGCTGGAGCGGATTCTGGAGGAATTCGGCCTGCGGAAGGAAGAAATGCTGGTGGTGGACGACCTGAAGCCGGGGTATGACATGGCGGAGGCGGCCGGGGTCCCCTTTGCGGCAGCCGGGTGGGCCAACGATATTCCGGAGATCGAAACCTTCATGCGGAAGAACTGCAGCCGGTACTTCAAGACGGTCGGGGAGTTCAGAAATTTTCTGTTTTCGTGACGGCAAAAACGGCGGAAAGGACAGCCGGGAGCGGCAAAACCCCGGAAAGGCAGGAAAAACACCGGATTTTTCGGAAAAAGCTTGACAGCGCCCGGGTTTTGGATATACTGGTAACGCAAATATAACCCAAGGAGGTTTTGTGTGATGAACAAAGGTGAACTGGTAGCCGCTCTGGCCGCGAAGACCGAGCTGAGCAAGAAGGATTCCGAGGCCGCTCTGAATGGACTGCTGGATGTGATCGGTGAGACCATCGCCAATGGCGAAAAGGTGCAGCTGATTGGTTTCGGCACCTTCGAGAGCAAGACCCGCCCCGCCCGCACAGCGCGCAATCCCCGGACCGGAGAGGAAGTCAAGATCGCCGCTTCCAAGGCCCCCGTTTTCAAGGCCGGCAAGGCTCTGAAGGACAAGGTCAACAAGTAATCACACTTGGAAAAGAAAACCGCAGCATCCGCTGCGGTTTTTTGATGGGATCGGGGTTTTATTCCGGAATGAGGGCGGCGGTGGTTTTGTGAATGCGGGCTTTCGAACCGGAGAAAAGTATGGTATAGTATCGGCAGTGCAAAACAGAACGAACGGGGGAAGCGGAATGAGCTGGCGGGAAGAATACGGCGCGATCATGCGGGAATATGACGAAGCGGTGACGGAGATCCAGAAGAACCGGAAGATGTTCGACGGGGTGCTGGGCATGGGGAACCATCCGGGAAACGCGCCCTGCCACGATGTGCTGGATAAAAGGATCGAAACGCTGTGCGCTGCGGCCGCGGCGGATCCGGAGGCCGGATCCTTCCGGGAACTGCTGGAAAGCATCTATTCCGCGGCCCTGAAATGGCAGGGGCCGGAATACGCGCGGCTGATGCTGATTGCGGTGCACCGGCATACGGTGCCTGTGGTTGCCCGCCTGGCGGAGGCGGACCGGGCGGAGCTCTGCGCCTGGTATGAGAAGACCTGGCCCCGGCGAAAGCGCCTGCCGGTGCAGGACGAGGTTCTGAAGGCGCTGAAGAAGGGTTCATAAAAAGCGTTTCGCAGAATTTGCTGCGGATCTGATCATTTCTTGCGGAAGGAAGAGTGCTTTCTGGAAGACCGGGTCTGGAAGAAAGAATGTTGTAATAATTCCATGGAGTGTTGAGAAACAATGCTCCGGGGCTGTTTTGCTGTTTTTCGGAGATGCCGCTTAGACTGGAAGAAGTATCGATTTGAACGATTTTTTTGTCCTTTACTGTGCGAAAGAATTTCTCAAAAAGGGTTTACAAAAGAGGCCCGGAAGTGTAAAATACAGACAGTAAAAATTCCGGATAAGAAATCCGGGACAAAAAAGAAAAGGAGTGTATAGCCATGAAGAAAATCATTTCCCTGGTACTTGCGCTGGCCCTGGTTCTGGGTCTGTGCTCCTTCGCTTCTGCGGAAGCGGTCAAGAAGGTCGGTATTGCGATGCCCACCCAGTCTCTGGAACGCTGGAACCGTGACGGCGCTTATCTGCAGGATCAGTTCAAGGCGGCCGGCTACGATGTCATCCTGACCTATTCCGACAATGACAACGACAAGCAGGTGAACGACATTGCCAACATGCTGAGCCAGAATGTTGACATGCTGATCATCTCCTGCATCGACAGCGCCGGTCTGAACACCGTGCTGGACGAAGCGGCGGAGAAGGGCATCCCGGTCATCGCTTATGACCGGATGATCGAGAACGACGCTGTGACCTACTATGTCTCCTTCGACAACTACACCGTTGGTGTGCTGCAGGGCCAGTTCGTCAAGGCTGCGCTGGATCTGGACAATGCGGGTGACAAGGTCTTCAACATGGAATTCACCGGCGGCGCGCCCACGGATCCGAATGCGTTCTACTTCTTCAACGGTGCCTATGATCAGCTGAAGGAATACATCGAGAAGGGGACCATCAAGGTTCCGTCCGGCCAGACCACCATGGAGCAGGTTGGTACCGAACAGTGGAGCACTGACACGGCGCTGTCCCGTGCGCAGAATATCCTCGGTTCCTACTATGCGGATGGCACGATTCTGGATGCCTGGCTGTGCTCCAATGACTCCACCGCCCGTGGCGTTGTGCAGGCGCTGGATTCCGACTATGCCGGCGGCAATGCTGTTGTCGTGACCGGGCAGGACGGCGATATTGCCAACCTGATCAACGTGGTTGATGGCAAGCAGACCATGACCGTCTACAAGAACGTGGCGAACGAAGCGGTTGTGACCCTGTCCGTGGCCAAGGCCATCCTGGCCGGCGATGAGATCGACGGTGCTGCGCTGGCAGCGGCCCAGGAGATCGAGTGCGCCTATGACACCGAGTCCTACTTCAGCTCTGAGGGACACAATACGCCTTCCTTCCTGCTGGTTCCCACCGTTGTGACCAAGGACAACCTGCAGTATCTGGTTGATACCGGCCTGTACAAGTGGGATGCGGACCAGAAGTATCTGGAAGCTGTGTAATCATTCACCATCGCTGAAAATCACTGCAGCGGGCGGGGAAAACCCCCGCCCGCTTTTCAAAATGATTGTTTGCTTGAAGGAGGAATTGCACTTGGCTGATATTATTCTGGAAATGAAAAACATCACCAAGGAATTCCCGGGCGTCAAGGCGCTGGACAATGTTAACCTTGTTGTGGAACGCGGGACGATCCATGCGCTCATTGGGGAAAACGGCGCTGGAAAATCTACGCTGATGAATGTGCTCTCGGGCATTTATCCCTATGGCACGTATTCCGGCGAGATTTACTACAACGGGAAACTGTGCCGGTTTAAGACGCTGAAGGAATCTGAGGCGGAAAACATCGTTATTATTCATCAGGAACTGGCGCTGATTCCCCTGCTTTCGATTGGGGAGAACATGTTCCTGGGAAACGAAATCAGGAATGGCGCGGGGGTTATCGACTGGAACAAAACATATGCCGAGGCGGAGAAGCATATGCGGCAGGTGGGGCTGCAGGAATCGCCCCATTCGCTGATCAAGGATATTGGAACCGGCAAACAGCAGCTGGTGGAGATTGCCAAGGCATTTTCGAAAAATGTGAAGTTACTGATACTGGATGAGCCGACGTCTTCGCTGAACGACGAGGATGCGAAGATGCTGCTGGACCTGCTGATGGAATTTAAGAAGCAGGGGCTCACCTCCATTATCATTACGCATAAACTGAATGAAATCATCTACTGTGCGGATAAGGCGACGATTATCCGCGATGGTTCGACCATTGAAACGCTGGTCAAGGGTGTGGACGAATTCAGCGAAGACCGGATTATCCGGGGGATGGTCGGCCGCCCGATGAACGACCGGTATCCGGAACGCGAGAACAAAGTCCAGGCGGAAGTGAGCCTGGAAGTAAAGGACTGGACGGTGCATCATCCGCTGTATCCCGAGAAGGTGGTGGATGATCATATTTCGTTCAAGGTGCATAAAGGGGAAATTATCGGATTCTCCGGTCTGCAGGGCGCCGGGCGGACGGAACTGGCGATGTCCATTTTCGGACGGAGCTATGGGACGAATATCAGCGGCGAACTGTACCTGCACGGAAAAAAGACGCATTTGCGGAATCCCGAAGCGGCGATCCATGCCGGGCTTGCATATGTGACGGAGGACCGGAAGACAAACGGCCTGCTGCTGAATGAGAGTATCCGGTTTAATACGACGCTGCCGCGCCTGGACAAGATCAGCAATAATGGTGTCATTGACAAGGATAAGGAAAAGATTGTTGCTGAAAAGATGCGGGAGGAGATGGGTACCAAAACGCCTTCCATCGAGCAGAAGGTGGGCAATCTTTCCGGCGGCAACCAGCAGAAGGCACTTCTGGGAAAATGGATGTTCACGGAGCCTGATATTCTGATCATGGATGAGCCGACGCGCGGTATTGATGTCGGGGCCAAGTATGATATTTACTGCCTGATGAACCAGATGGTGGCCGACGGGAAATCGGTGGTGATGATCTCCTCGGAGATGCCGGAGCTGCTGGGCATGTGCGACCGCATTTACGTGATGAATGAAGGACGACTGCTGGCGGAGCTGAATGCAAAGGAGACAACCCAGGAAGAGATTATGGGCTACATCATCCGGGACAGTTGAGTTTCTCCCTGCGTCAACGGAAGAAAACATTTTTGAAAAGGAGTGTTATTCGATGGCGGCTACTACCGCGGGAACAGCTGCGAGCAGCAGCAACAAAAGGAATGTCATTAATTTTCTGACGAAGAACTCGATGACCATTGCCCTGGTGGCGGTATTCATTCTGTTTGCATCACTGACAGGCGGCAGACTGCTTTTTGCCCAGAATATGTCCAACCTGCTGCTGCAGAACGGATACGTACTGGTGATGGCATGCGGCATGCTGCTGTGTATTCTGACGGGCGGCAACATCGATCTGTCCGTTGGATCCGTCATCTGTATGGTGGGCGGTCTGGCGGCTGTGCTGATTACCAATCTTGGATGGAATCCCTATCTCACCATTCCGATCTGCCTGCTGGTGGGCCTGGCCATCGGCGCCTGGCAGGGGTACTGGATCGGCTTCGTCCGGATTCCGCCGTTTATCACTACGCTGGCCGGCATGTTCATCTTCAGAGGAATCGGCCGTCTGGTGGTAAACAACAAAACGGTGCCGATGCAGAACGCGGCATTCAATAACCTGTTTACATCCTATATCAATATCCCCGGTCTTGATGTCATCTCCACGAAGGACGCGCCGGTGGACAATCCGCACATCTGGTCTCCTCTGGTGATCGGCGGCATTGTGGTGCTGCTGATTCTGCTGCTCACGGCGAAGGGCCGGCTGAGCAAGAAAAAGAACGGATATCATCTGAACTCGGCGGTGATGGACTATGGCAAGGTTGTCATTGTAAGCGCGCTGATCATGTGGTACTGCACCAAGCTGAGCCAGTACAAGGGGATATCCGTCATGCTGGTCTGGGTGCTGGCTGTGTGCCTGATCTACTATTTCATTACGTCAAAGACGGTGATCGGCCGGTACTTCTACGCTGTTGGCGGAAATGAGAAGGCAACGAAGCTTTCCGGTATCAATACAAACAGGATCTATTTCCTGGCCTATGCAAATATGGGTCTGCTGGCCGGTCTGTGCGGAATGCTGTGCTTGGCACGCGTTGGTTCTGTGTCCGGTCAGACGGGGACTTCCTTTGAAATGGACGCCATTGCTTCCTGCTTCATCGGCGGTGCCTCTGCCTATGGCGGAAGCGGCTCGGTCGGCGGCGTCGTCATCGGCGCGCTTCTGCTGGGTGTGCTGAACATGGGCATGTCTATTCTGGGATTCACGGATTCCTGGCAGTATGTGGTCAAAGGAAGCGTTCTGCTGGTGGCTGTTATCTTCGACGTAGTTTCCAAGCGGAAAAAGGGATAAACCCGGATTTTCATTTCACCCGGAAGAGAGTGCTCTCTTCCGGGTTTTTTGAAAATGCTTTTGGATCCGGTGATCCGGGTTACTGTTTTCATTGTCAGAAACGGGGTTTGGTGGTATACTGATAAAAATTTGGATGTGGAAGAGAAGCGGTTTCAGAGCGGACACACCGAAACGGACAGATATCGGTGGTTTCATCGGAAAAAGGACAGTATCCGGAGATGGAAGGGCGCCGGGCCCGGCTGGTCATGCGTTCCTTCAGGCGGATACTGCCGGGAAGCGGGAAATCGGCGGCCCCGCTTCAGGATCCGGTGTGCCGGTACCGCACCGGCATGGGGATGGAAATGGAGGCAAAACGCGAAAACCGGACCGTGCTGGTTACGGTGATCGGAATTGCTGCGCTGATGGTTATTCTGATCGGCGGAATGTTTCTGATGGCCGGAGACGCGCAGAAAGACGCTTCGGAAGCGGCCCGGTCCGTCAGCATGCTGTACCTGGACGAGCTGGCCGGGCGCCGGGAGCAGGTGGTGGAGGACAATCTGAAGCGGAATATCAACGTGATTGATATTGCGATGCAGATGCTGACCGATGAGGACCTGAGCGATGTGGAGAACCTGCGGAAATACCAGCGGAAGGTCAAGAAATTCTTCAACCTGGAACGCTTTGCCTTTGTGGATAAAAATGGCCTGGTATACACGGCGGACGAGGGGATCCGCGATGAGATCAATGAGTATCCCTTCCATTATCTGACCCTTTCCGCGCCGGAGATTTTCATCAAGGATGAAACGGTTCCGGATAAAAAGGTAATCATCGCTGTGCCGATCCGGGACGGGAATTTCAGTGTGGCCGGGAATCATCTGGTGGCCTGCTTCATGGAAATTGAAATGAGCAATATGCTCCAGGGCGTTTCCATGCAGTCCCAGAATTCGGAGACGACCTTCAGCAATATCTATACAGCGGACGGGATTGCCCTCAGCAATACGGTGCTCGGCGGGCTGGCGGTGGAGGATAATCTGCTGGAGGCGCTGGCCCATGCGGTGTTCGAAAGGGGATATTCCGAGGAGAAGGTTCGGAACGATTTCCGGGACGGGAACCGGGGGATCACCGCGTTCGTCTATGACGGAACCGAGGAAATGCTGAGCTATGTTCCCGTACACGGAACGAACTGGATGCTGACCTATCTGGTGCGGGCTGAGGTCATCATTGAACAGATCAATTCCGTGTCCCGCAGCATGATCACGCGCAGCCTGATCCAGTCTGTCCTGACCATTCTGGTGCTGACGGCCATGTTTGCCTGGATCATCCGGCAGAACCGGAAGAATGCCCGCCTCATCCTGGAAAAGGAGACGTCCGAGGCGGAGAACCGGGTGAAGCATCGCGAAATGGAGCGGCGTCTGGCGCTGAAGGAGCAGCTGCTGGCCCAGAAGGCGGAGAAGGAGCAGCAGGACCAGATGATTACGGCGCTGGCTTCCGACTACCGCAGCGTCTATTACCTGGAGCTGGACAGGAACCGCGGCGTCTGCTATCAGGCCCGGACGGATCTGGACGGGTTGCATGTGGGACAGGAGTTTGACTATCTGGCGTCGGTGACCGCGTACTGCAATCAGTATGTGCTGCCTGCGTACCGGGAGGCGTTCATGGCGTTCGTCCAGCCGGATGCCATCCGGGAAAACCTGAAGGAGCACCGCGTGATTTCCTTCCGGTATATGATCCGGGTCGGTGACAGGGACGTGTATGAATCGGTTCATTTTGCCGGCGTCCGTCATCCGGAGGACCGGGAGGACCATATTGTGCATACCGTGGGCGCGTGCTTCACGGATGTGGATGCGGAGACCCGGAAAGCCCTGGCCCAGGAGCAGACGCTGAGCGAGGCGCTGGCGGCCGCGGAGCAGGCCAGCCGGGCGAAGACGGCCTTCCTTTCCAATATGAGCCATGAGATCCGCACGCCGATGTATGCCATTATCGGGCTGGACAATATTGCCATGAACGATCCGGACTTGCCGGACAGAACCCGGGAGTATCTGGAGAAGATCGGCGCTTCCGCCCATCATCTGCTGGGAATCATCAACGATATCCTGGATATGAGCCGGATTGAATCCGGACGGATGATCATCAAAAACGAGGAGTTTTCCTTCTCCGGCATGCTGGAACAGGTCAATTCCATCATCAGCGGCCAGTGCCGGGACAAGGGCCTGAAATATGACTGCCGCACCGTCGGAAAGATCGACGAGTATTACTTCGGGGATGAGATCAAGCTCCGGCAGGTAATCATCAACATCCTGGGGAATGCCGTGAAGTTTACGCCGGAGGGCGGAGAGGTCGACTTCCTGATCACGGAGGGACAGCGCTACGGCGGGAAAGCGGTGCTGAAGCTGACCTTCCGGGATACGGGGATCGGCATGAGCAGGGAATACCTACCGCATATTTTTGACGCGTTCAGCCAGGAGGATGCCACTACGACAAGCCGGTACGGCAGCACCGGCCTCGGCATGCCGATTACGAAGAGCATCGTGGAGCTGATGAACGGCCATATCGAGGTGGAGAGCGAGAAGGGCAGGGGTACGACGTTTACGGTGACGGTCACCCTTGGCGAGTCGGACCGCCAGGACGGGATGATGGAGGGAGAGATCAATCCGAAGGAGCTGGAGGTGCTCGTCATCGATGATGACCCGATCGCGCTGGAGCATGCGCAGATCATCCTGGGGCAGGCGGGCATCCGGTGCGATCTGGCCGCCTCCGGGGCGGAGGGTCTGGAGAAGGTCCGGCTGCGGCATGCCCGCCGGGAGGATTACGATCTGCTCCTGGTGGACTGGAAAATGCCGGAGATGGACGGCGTGGAGACCACGCGCCAGATCCGGACCGTGGTGGGGAATGATACGCCGATCGTGATCCTGACCTCCTATAACTGGGATGAGGTGGCTGAGGAAGCGAAGACCGCCGGCGTGGATACCTTCGTGCCCAAACCGCTGTTTGCCGGGAGCGTCCTGGAACAGTTCCGGGAAGCCTTCGGGCGGAAAAAGGCAATGGCGGAGACTCGGCGGGCGGAACTGAAGGGACGCCGTGTGCTGCTGGCGGAGGATGTGGAAGTCAACGCGGAGATCATGGTGATGGTGCTGAGCATGCGTGAGATCGAAGCGGATGTGGCGGAAAACGGCCGGGTCGCGGTGGAGCGGTATCTGGCGCATCCGGCCGGGTACTACGATGCGATTCTGATGGATATGCGCATGCCGGAGATGGACGGTCTGGAGGCCACCTGCCGGATCCGGGCGTCCGGCCGGGAGGACGCGGAGACGATTCCGATCATTGCGCTCACGGCCAACGCCTTCGACGAGGATGTGCAGCGGAGTATGCAGGCGGGTCTGAATGCGCACCTGTCCAAGCCGGTGGAGCCGGAGGCGCTGTTCGATACGCTGGAAACCATGATCAGACCCTGAGGATTTGTTCACTGTCGGAAAGAAAAGGAGCGATGCGCGGATGACTGAACCTGCGATGATGAAGGGGATTCCCGGTACCCGGGATGAAGGCCGGAAGCGGCTTGTGCTGATTGTCGAGGATGACTTTGTGAACCGGGAAATCCTGAAGGCGAATCTGGAGGCGGAATACGAGATTCTGTGCGCCGGGGCCGGGGATGTAGCCCTGAAGATGATCGTGGAGCACAGCGAGACCCTCAGCCTGGTGCTGCTTGATCTGAATCTGCCCGGAATGAAGGGCCTGGATCTGCTGCGGGAGATCAAGAAGGACATGGATCTTTCCCGGATTCCCGTGATCGTGCTGACCTCGGATACCGAGTCGGAGGTGGACAGCCTCCTGTCCGGGGCGAGCGACTTTATTCCCAAGCCCTATCCGCGCCAGGAGATTGTGCTGGCCCGGATCCGCCGCAGCATCGAGCTCTCGGAGAACCGGGATCTGATCCGGTGGACGGAGCGGGACCATCTGACGGGCCTGTATAACCGGGAATACTTTTACCGCTATGTGGATCAGTATGACACGTGGCACCCGGATGAGGGGACGGATGCGGTGGTGCTGGATGTCAGCCGTTTCCATGTGATCAATGAACGCTTCGGGAAAGCGTACGGGGATGAAATCCTGCGCCGGATCGGCGCGGAGCTCTATGCCATCGTCCATGAAAAGGGCGGCATCGCCTGCCGAAGGGAGGCGGATACCTTCCAGGTCTACTGTCCGCATATGACGGACTATGCTTCCCTGGCGGAGCGGGTGACGGCGGCCGCCTGCCAGGAGGCGGCGGGGCGCGTGCGGATCCGGATCGGTGTCTGCACCTGCGCGGACAAGGCCAGCGATACGGAGCGACGCTTTGACCGGGCCAAAAGTGCGGCGGACAGCATCCGGAACAGCTATACCGAATCCGTGGCCATTTATAATGATGACCTGCGCCGGAAGGAAATGCACGCGGGGCGGCTGATGGATGATTTCCAGAACGCGCTGGCGCAGAAGCAGTTTATTGTATACTATCAGCCGAAATACCGCGTGCAGTCCCCGGAGCCGGTCCTGGGCGGCGCGGAAGCGCTGGTGAGGTGGAAGCATCCGGAGCTGGGGATGGTCAGCCCGGGGGATTTCATCCCGCTGTTTGAGCGTACGGGCCTGATCCGGGAGCTGGACAACTATGTCTGGCGGGAAGCGGGGGCGCAGATCCGGCGCTGGAAGGATCAGTTCGGTATTTCCATCCCGGTTTCCGTGAATGTCTCCCGGATCGACATGCTGGATCCGGAGCTGACGGAGACGCTGTGCGGCGTGGTGAAGGAGAACGGGCTGGAATTCAGCGATCTGCACCTGGAGATCACGGAATCGGCTTACACAGAGGATTCGGAGCGGATTATTCAGGTGGTTTCCGGTCTGCGGAAGCTGGGGTTCAGGATCGAAATGGATGACTTCGGATCCGGATACTCTTCCCTGAATATGATTATCAAGCTGCCCTTTGATCTGTTGAAGCTGGATATGGGATTCATCCGGTATGCCTTCAGTCCGGAGGGAGATACCGGCATCCTGGCCATCATGATGCAGATTGCCCGGTATCTGTCCGTTCCGATGATTGCCGAGGGCGTCGAAACGGAGGAGCAGATGCTGAAGCTGAAGGAACTGGGATGCGATATCGTGCAGGGATATTATTTCTCCAGGCCGGTACCGGCGGAAGAGTTTGAAAAGTTTATCAAAACAGGAGGAAATGAAGCATGCTGACGGTGAATGCGCTGCGGGCGTGGGGCGCGAACGTGGATGAGGCGCTGGTAAGATGTCTGAACAATGAAAACTTTTACGTGATGCTGGTGGGAAAGGCGATAAAGGATCCGCAGTTTGAAAAGCTGAAGGAAGCGTGCGAAGCCGGAGACCTGGAACAGGGCTTTGAAGCTGCCCACTCGCTGAAGGGGATGATGGCCAATCTGGCGCTGACGCCGATCCTTCAGCCGGTGGAAAAAATCACTGAGCTGCTGCGCGCCAGGACGGAAACGGACTATGCACCGCTGGTGGAAGAGATTCTGGAGCAGAGAAGGCGTCTGGCAGAACAGCTGTAACCCGGGAAGCGGGGAAAATCCGCCGGACCGGACAGTGGATGAGGATGGTTTTTTCGTTGTCAGGGGAAGCGTTTCGTGATATACTGACAGAAGATTCATGCGGGTCGAAAAGAAGAAAGCGTTTTCCGGGCGTCAGAAGCTGAACAGACATCGGACGGAGGGGTTGACATGGGACAGCGTGTAAGCAGGCGCGGTTATGTGATACCGCTGGCTGCCATCGTGCTGGTTCTGGCCCTGACGGCGATGTGCCTGAGCGAAATCCTGCTGCCGGAGAGAGGGAAGAAAACCAAAAGCAAGGACGATCTGACCATTGACTGTTCCCACATGGACCAGGGCTATGTCATGGTGAAGAGCGCGAAGTCCAAGAAGAAGCTGAAGCTGCGGGTGAAAAAGGGCGAAACCACGCTGACCTATGACCTGAACACGGAGGGGGATTACGAGGTGATCCCCCTGCAGTACGGGAACGGGAAGTATGCCTTTACGCTGTATAAAAACGTCAGCGGGAAGAAGTATGCCGAGGCGGGGAAGATTACCCTGACTGCGGAAATGCCGGATCCGCTGACCGCGCTGCTGTATCCGAACCAGTATATCAACTATACGGCGGAGAGCGCCTGCGTGAAAGAGGCGATGGCCATCTGCGCCGGGATGACGGAGCAGAGCCGGATCTTCAAAACGGTCTGCGACTACATGAAGACGCATTTCGTGTACGATTACATCAAGAGCGTGAGCGTGAAGCCGGGGACGCTGCCGGATCTCGAGGAGTCGTGGGAAAAGCGCATGGGGATCTGTCAGGACCTGAGCGCGATTATGGTGGCGATGCTGCGGAGCCAGGGCGTGCCGGCGCGGATGGAGATCGGGACACTGAACACCAGTACCTATCACGCCTGGGTGGTGGCTATCGTGGACGGGAAGGAAGAATTCTTTGACCCGACGGCCGCGCTGAACGCGGTGAACCGGGAGGATACCTATACGCTGGAGCGTTATTACTGAGAAGAGAAGCGAAAACAGGGAGGAGCAAAGACGATGGCCAGGAAGGAAAAGAGCAGCCTGCTGCTGAACTCGGAGGAGCTGAGCGTATTCTGCGATCAGATCGCGCTGATGCTGGAGAGCGGGATGACGCTGAAGGACGGCGTCGACATGCTGGCGGAGGACGAGGAACAGCAGGCCGCCCGGGTGCGCCCCTATGCGCTGATGCGGGAGACGGTGGAGGAGACGGGCTCCCTCTACATCGCGATGAAGGAGCGGGAGAGCGAATGGCCCCACTACATGATTGAGATGGTCGGCATCGGGGAGGAAACCGGCCGGCTGGAAGACATCATGCGGAGTCTTTCCTCCTACTATACCCGGGAGGGCAGAATCCGGGACGCGGCGGCCAGCGCGGTGACCTATCCGCTGGTGCTGGGCGTGATGATGGTGGTCATCATCGCGGTGCTCCTGTGGCGGGTGATGCCGGTGTTCCGCCGGGTGCTGGGCTCGCTGGGCGTGGATCCGAACGGAGCGTCCATGCGCCTGATGAATGTCGGCGCCATCGCGGGATGGATCGTGCTGGGGATCATCGTGGTCATGCTGATCGCCGTGGTGACGGTGGTGGTGCTGATGCGCACAGGGAAACGGGATCAGGTCATGGCCTTCCTCCGGAAGATTCTGCCTCCGGTCGCAAAGGTGAGCGGGAAGCTTTCCGCCAGCCGGATCGCCGGGATGCTGGGCATGATGCTCAGCGGCGGTTTCCCGATCGAAAGCGCCTTGGAGATGAGCGCGAATGCCCTCGAGGATAAGGAATCCATCAGCCGGGTGCAGGCGATCCGGCAGCGGATGGACCACGGGGACAGCTTTGCGGATGCGGTTTCCTCAAGCAAGCTGTTCAGTGATTTTTATAACCGGATCCTGAAGATCGGCGCGGCGTCCGGACATGAGCCCCAGGTGATGACCCGGATCGCCGAGGTCTACGAGGAGCAGGTGGAGGATGACCTGAGCCGGCTGATCAGCCTGATCGAGCCCGTGCTGGTGGCGCTGCTGAGCATCGTCATCGGTGCGATTCTGCTGAGCATGATGCTGCCGATGGCGGGCGTGATGAGCAGCCTGTAAAAAACCCGAAAGGAGGAGCGATAAATGCGTGAAAATCGAAAGAACATCGCGGCAGGCGCGGCTTTTGTCGCTCTGATCGTGGGCTTTCTGATACTGATCTCGGCCATCACCACGACCTCGGACAGCCAGGAGACGCAGCTGGTCTACGACGCGGTGAAAAACGCGGCGCTGACCTGCTATGCGGCCGAAGGGTCCTATCCCGAGAATCTGCAGTATCTGCGGGATCACTATAAGCTGGCCTATAATCAGGAAAAATTCGTTGTGGAATATGATGCCTTCGCCTCCAACCTGATGCCGACGATCAATGTGCTGGAGAGGGGGAATATTGACGTATGAGTGCGCAGAGAACAAGGAAACGGCCTCCGATGCGGATTCAGAATGTGTTCATTTTCCTCCTGCTGGCGATCTTTGCCGTGTGTGCGATTTTCCTGACGGCGATGAGCGCCCGGGTGTACCGGGATACGGTCCGGTCTTCGGACGGGAACAACACGGCGCGGATCATCGACGCGATTCTCCGCGGCGCGGTTCAGAGCGAGGATACGGGGAGCGTGTACGTTACCGAGGAAGGGGCGACCGCGGAGACGGGTGCCGATGGCGTGACAACCCGGGACGCCGGGATTCCGGTGCTGGTGTTCCGGAATGACTATGACGGCGAAATCTATCTTCGCCGGCTGTACTGCCTGAACGGATGGCTGTGGGAGAGCTTCACGGCGGAGGAGTACGGCTTTGAGGAAGAGATGGGCGAAAGCCTGGTGGCGGTCCGGTCCTTTGAACCGGAGGTCAACGGAAATCTGCTGACGGCCCGGATCGTGACGCCGGAGGGGCAGCGGCAAAATGTCAGCGTATATCTCTGGGCGGGAGGTGCGAAGGAATGAAAAAACACAGCACCGCGAACATCCTGCTGATGGAGCTGCTGGTGGTAATCCTGTTCTTCATGCTGTGCGTCAGCACGCTGGTCGAGGTTTTCGGGGCGGCGCGGAGCAAGAGCATTTTCGCCCGGGCGGAGAATGCCGCCATGCTGAAAATCGAAAATGTGGAGAGTATGCTCCAGGCGGCGTCGGATTTCGAAGCCGGGCTGCAGGAAAACGGATTTGAAAAGGCCGGAGAAGGCTGGGATCTGACAGAAAGCGATTATATCCTGCATCTGGCCGTGGAAGAGGAGCCGGCGGAGGCGGGCATCCTGCGGAAGCTGAACTTTACCGCGGAGCAGGCGAACGGAACGCCCCTTTTTGAGCTGCCGACGGTGAAATATATCCCCGGGGAGGTGAGCCCATGAAGAAGCAGAAGATTGCTTTCGGACCGGGTGCCGCCTCGCTGATGCTGATTGCGGTGGTACTGGCGCTGAGCGTCCTGACGGTGCTGACGATGATCTCCGCGCGGAACGACGAAGCCCTGAGCCAGCGTAGCGTGGAGACGCGGCAGGAGGTATACGGCCTGTTTGCCCGGGCTGAAAGAAGCCTGGCGAAGCTGGATGCCGTGGTGGCGGCTGCCGGAAAGGAGAACCCGGCGGAATGGCTGCAGACTGTGCGGGAACGCCTGCCGGAAGGCATGCGGATGGAAAATGATCAGGTTTTCTGGGAGGAACAGGCGGAGGACCGGATGCTGGAATGCGCGGTTCGCCTGAATGCCCCCGGAGAGGGGCCGAGAACGGCCTGGACCCTGCACCGGCTGGGTGAAGCGGATATCTGGGAGAATGACTTCGGCAACTGGGATGAAGCGGATGATACCGAGGTAACCTGGTGGGGCGCGGGAGAGGACATTGACGCCGCTGAAGGAACGGAGGACGACGCCCTGGATTTCGGCGATGATGAGGAGGAAGCGGAATGAAAACGCTGGATGAGCTGCTGCGGGACGCAATGCAGAGGGAAGGATCGGATGTCTTCATCATTCCGTTCAGTCCGGTTTCCACGAAGGTGCATGGCCAGATGGTGGCCATCACGGAGGAGAAAATCACCCTGCCGGAGATCACGGGGCTGATCGACCGGGCCTATGAACTGGCAAACCGGAAGAAGAACAATCTGGACCGGGAGGGAGATGACGATTTCTCCTTCGCGATCCGGGACGTGAGCCGTTTCCGGTGCAATATCTACCGTCAGAGAGGCACCCTGGCCGCGGTGTTCCGGGTGGTGGCGTTCGGGCTGCCGGATCCGAAGCAGCGGCATATTCCGGATCTGGTGATGAAGCTGGCGGATCTCCGCAGCGGCATGGTGCTGGTGACGGGGCCGGCGGGCACGGGCAAGAGCACGACTATGGCCTGTCTGCTGGACCGGATCAACTCCACCCGGAGCGGGCATATCATCACGATTGAGGACCCGATTGAATATCTGCACCCGCATAAAATGTGCCTGGTGAGCCAGCGTGAGATCCCCGAGGATGCAAGCTCCTTTGCGCGGGCTGTGCGCGCGGCGCTGCGGGAGGCGCCGGATGTGGTCATGCTGGGCGAGATGCGGGATATGGAGACCATCTCCACCGCCATCACGACGGCGGAGACCGGGCATCTGCTTTTCTCGACGCTGCATACCCTGGGCGCTGCGAAGACCATTGACCGGGTGATCGACGCCTTCCCGGCAGAGCAGCAGAATCAGGTGCGGACGCAGCTGAGCATGGTGCTGAAGGCTGTGGTGTCGCAGCGGTTGCTGCGGGGCGTGGACGGGCTGCTGTATCCTGTGTTTGAGGTCATGACGGTGAACCCGGCGATCCAGAACCTGATCCGGGAAGGGAAGACCCATCAGATTGATAACGCCATCAGCGGCGCGGGCAGCGAGATGCTGAGCATGGATGCGGAGCTGGCGCGGCTGGCCCGGGAAGGCACGATTACGAAGGAGACTGCCCGGGCATACGCCCTGCATCCGGAGACGATGGAGCGCCAGATGCGGTTCGGCGCGATGCGGTAAGACATGACGTGAATGGATCCCTTTGCGAAAGCAAAGGGATCCTGGCAAAGGGAGGATCAGGATGCAGTACGGTTATTTTGATGAGCAGGCGCGGGAGTATGTAATCACCAATCCGGATACGCCGGCCCCGTGGGCGAATTACCTGGGGAGCCCGGAATACGGGGCGATCATCACGGTGAATGCGGGCGGATACAGCTTTGTGCGCAGCGGCGCGGCGGGGCGGATCCTGCGGTATACGTTCAACCAGTTCGATGAGCCGGGACGATATATTTACCTGCGGGACGAGGATACCGGGGATTTCTGGAGCGCCAGCTGGAAGCCGGTCCGGAAACCGCTGGGGGATTATCATACGGAATGCCGCCACGGAACGGCGTACACGGAATTCATCAGCGAATACGCGGGGATCCGGAGCCGGGCACTGTACTATGTGCCGCTGGGGGCGACCCATGAGGTTTGGAGCCTGGAGGTGGAGAACCTTTCCGGACGGGAGCGGAAGATCAGCGTCTTCGCGTATGCGGAATTCACGACGGAGAGCTTCTATACCCAGGATCTGGTGAACATGCAGTATACCCAGTTCATCACGAGAACCGATTTTCTGGGCGACTTCATCCTGGAGCGGATCAATGAATTCTGCCACCGGAATCCGGACGGCAGCAACGGCAGCGAGCGCTTCCTTGGCGTAGCGGGGGCGAAGGTGGCCTCCTATACCGGACGTCGGGAGCAGTTCCTGGGCCGGAACCGGTTTGACGCGCCGAAGGCGGTGCTGGACGGCGCCTGCGACAACAGCCTGAACTACAACGGGAACCCCTGCGGCGCACTGCAGGTCAGCCTGGATCTGCCGGCGGGCGGGAAAAAGCAGATCGCTTTCCTGCTGGGGCAGAAGACGGAGAGTGAAGCCCGGGCGATCCTGGCGGGATACCGGGAAGTGGCGGAGACCGTGCAGGCGGAGAAGGCAGCCCTGATCCGGTACTGGCACGGGGAGCTGGAGAACCTGAAGGTGCAGACCCCGGATGAGCGGTTTAATGTGATGGTGAACACCTGGAACGCATTCCAGTGCTTCATTACCTTCGTCTGGAGCCGGGCGGCGAGCCTGATTTACTGCGGCGAGCGAAACGGATACGGATACCGGGATACGGTGCAGGACATTCAGGGGATCATGCATCTGGATCCGGAGCTGGCGCGCAAACAGCTGACCTTTATGTTGAGCGCACAGGTGCATCACGGGGCCGGGCTGCCGCTGGTGAAATATACCCACAATCCGGGGCACGAGGATACCCCGGAGCAGGACAGCTACGTCCGGGAGACGGGGCATCCCCACTACCGGGCGGACGACGCGCTGTGGCTGTTCCCGACGGTGTACAAGTACATCGCGGAGACCGGGAACACGGCGTACCTGGATGAGGAGATTCCCTTTGCGGATTATGACACCGGGACGGTGCGGGAGCATCTGAAGCGGGCCATCGATTTCAGCATGCATCATCTGGGCCCGCATGACATGCCGGCCGGGCTGCACGCGGACTGGAACGACTGCCTGCAGCTGGGAGCGAAGGGGGAGAGCACCTTTGTGGCCTTCCAGCTGTACTATGCGCTGAATATCATGCAGCGCTTCTGTCAGGACGAACCGGAATATGTCAGCTATCTGAAGGCCGAGGCGGCGAAGCTGCTGGGCATCCTGAACGGGAAATGCTTCGAGGGGGACCGGTTCATCCGCGGATTTACCGAAGCGGGGCAGATTATCGGCAGCGGAAAGGACAATGAGGCCTCCATGTGGCTGAATCCCCAGAGCTGGGCGGTGATTTCCGGCGGGGCGACCCCGGAACAGGCGGAGAAGATCATGGAAACGGCCCATGCAAAGCTGAACACCCCGTACGGCCTGGAAGTGATGAGCCCGGCCTACCGGTTCGAAGCCTTTGACGGCGCGCGGATGATTCTCTTTAATCCGGGAACCAAGGAGAACGGCGGTGTTTTCTGCCAGATCCAGGGCTGGGCGATTCTAGCCGAGGCGCTGCTGGGGCACGGAAACCGGGCGTTTGAGTACTTTGCGGAGAGCAGTCCGGCTTCCTTCAACACGGATGCAGACCGCCGGGTAATCGAGCCCTATGTGCACGGACAGTTCATCGAGGGGCATGACAGCCCCTTTGCCGGCCGGAGCCATGTACACTGGCTGACAGGGACCGCCAGCACCGTGATGGTCGGCTGCGTGGAAGGCATCCTGGGCCTGCGCCCGACGCCGGACGGCCTCCTTGTGAAGCCCGCGATTCCTGCGGAATGGGACGGATTCACGATGGAGAAGAATTTCCGGGGGAAGAAGATCCGGATCACGGTGGACAACGCGGCCCATCGCGAAGGGAACCCGGCGAAGTATATCCTGAACGGAGCGGAACGGCCCGTGGAGGTCATTCCCGCGGAGGTGCTCCGGGAGGAGAACGAGCTGACTGTGATCATGTAATCCGCAGACACAGGCGGGATCGGAACTGCGGTGAAACGGAAGAGATATGGAAGCAGAACAGGGGGCACAGCCGGGCGGCTGTGCCTTTCCTGATTCAGGGCGGAGGAGAAGCATGAAAACACTGGAAGTGATCGCCCGTATTGAGAACGCCTACACCTCCAAATTCGGCGTGCCGAGGCAGAGCGGGATCGTGGATGATGTGGTCAGCCGGATCGTGTTCGAGCCGGCATACCGGGTGGAGGAAGCGCTGCGGGGGATCGGGGATTTTTCATATATTTGGCTGATCTGGGGATTTCACGAGGCGAAGCGGGAGGGCTGGAGCCCCACGGTGCGGCCGCCGCGCCTGGGCGGGAATACCCGGATCGGTGTTTTCGCCACCCGTTCCCCCTACCGGCCGAACGGGCTGGGGCTCAGCAGCGTGCGGCTGATCGGGACGGAAAAAACGCCGGACCGGGGAACGGTTCTGCTGGTGGCCGGAGCGGATCTGATGAACGGAACGCCGGTGTATGACGTCAAGCCCTACCTGCCCGTCGCAGACTGCCATCCCGGAGCGACGGGTGGATTTACGGATATTCATGAGAAACGGCATGTACGGGTTTTCATCCCGGAGGAAGAAGCGGAGAGGCTCGCAGCGGCGGACCGGGCGGCACTGGAAAAGGTGCTGGCGGAGGATCCCCGGCCGGCGTATCAGGATGATCCGGAGCGGGTATATGCGTTTGAGTTTGCGGAGAAGACGGTTCGCTTCCGGGTGGCGGGGGATGTGCTGACTGTGACCGAAATCTCCTGAATGCCCCGGTGATTCGCCTTCCCCTGCTGGGCACAGGGAGGCTGCGCAGCTGACCCGGAAGGACAGAAAACCGGGATCTCCTCATGGCGTGGAGATCCCGGTTTTCGGATGGCGTTCAGTGTATTCAGACGAGAGGCTGAAAGCAGACGGGGCTGTGAACCGGAAGCTGCCAGGGCGTTTCCGCGAGCCGGGTTCCGTCGAGCCGGTATGCCCGGAGCACATGATCCTTCTGGCTGCCGGCCAGGACGTATTTTCCGGCAATCATGAAATCCCGGGGCTCCCGGATGCAGGGGGACAGGACAGGCTCGCCGGGCAGGCCCCGGGCGTCTATTGGAAAAACGGCGATCGCGTCGAGTCCGCGGTGGGAAATCAGCAGGGACCGTCCGTCTTCGGTAAAATGGATCGCGGCGGCCGTGTTGAGGCCGTCGAAATTGTCCGGCACCATGGGAATCCGGTGAAGCAGGTGAAGCTCCGCCCCTTCCGGCTGAAGGACCAGCAGCTCGCCGGTCAGCTCGGTGACGCAGTACAGCAGGGAGGGAAAGGCCGGATGGGCGGCAAGATGGCGGGGACCGCTGCCGGCCGGCGCCTGGAAGCGGGTATGTTCGACCAGCTTCCCCTCCTCCAGCCCGTAGAGGAAGATGGCATCCAGCCCGAGGTCACAGACGCACAGGAAATCCTGCCAGGGGAAACAGCAGTGGGCATGGGGGCCCTCCTGCCGGGCGGGATTCGGACCGTGGCCGGCGTGGATCTTCAGGTCGGTACGCTCCCGGATTTCCCCGGCTTCTCCCAGAGAGAAGACGGCAACGCTGCCGCTGGAGTAGTTGGCGGCGAAGAGATGATCCTGCCAGAGGCTCAGATGGCAGGGATCGGCTCCGCCGGTGGCTTCACCGCCGAGGCGGGAAATCCCGTCCGGATCGACGCGCCAGGCATGGATGGCGCCGTTTTGCGTTTCCTCCGCCGAATACAGGACGGGGAGGGAAGGATGGGGCAGAACATAGCTGGGATTCGTGAAGCCGGGATAACCCCGGAGAATCCGGAAACCCGTATCCGGATGAAAGGCGCATGCGTATACGCCGTTGTCCTGCGGGGCAGAATAGGACCCCAGCCAGAAAGAAATATCCTTGCTCATAAAGGCAGACCTCCTGTCAGCAGTATAAACAGTGTCCGACTGAACCTGGAATGATTATACAGAAAAACGGGGAGGAAACACAAGGGCTGTTTTGAAAGAACCCGTTGAAAAAACGGGAGTTCCGTCCGGAACCCCCGTGAAGAGATGAAAACCGTTCAGCCCTTGACCGCGCCGGCGATGAAGCTGTCCTGAATGCGTTTGCTCAGGAAGATATAGACGATGATGGTCGGCAAGGTCGCAATGCTCAGGGCGGCCCCGATGGGGCCCCACCGGGTCGTGTACTGGCCGAACAGCTGCTGCACGCCGACGGGCAGCGTCCGGTATTTGCCGGCGCTGACGAAGATGGTCGCGAACAGCAGTTCGTTCCAGCACTGCAGGAAGGTGTAGATGCCGACGGTGGCGACCGCAGGCATCATCAGCGGGAAAATTACCCGGCAGAAGATCCCCCATACGCCGCAGCCGTCCAGGAAGGCGGCTTCGTCCAGGTCGTAGGGGATATCGCCCATGAAACCGATGCTGATCAGGATGCCCATGGACAGCGCAAACGCCGCGTAGGGGAAAATCAGGGCGGCATAGGTGTTCAGCAGCTTCATCCTGGAAAGGATCACATATACCGGTACGATGGCTGCGTGAATCGGAATCGTCAGGCCGAGCATGAAGAACTTGTTCATGAACTTCCGGCCTTTCCAGACCAGCCGTGTCAGGGCATAGGTCGCCATAAAGGACGCAATCAGGGTGATCAGGATCACCAGAACGGCCACAACCAGGCTGTTGATGAAATACTGACCCATATTGCCGGTGTTCATGGCTTCGGAATAGTTTGACCATTCCCAGTGCTTCGGCAGTCCGACGCGGTTCGGCTCCACGCGGATTCGTTCGCCTGTGGCCTCATCCACGTAGGAGTGCCCCAGAATCTCGTCGTTGGTCTTCAGCGAGAAGGTCAGCATCCAGTAAAGCGGGAAGAGGTTGATCACGACCAGGACGATCAGCAGCAGATGAACAATGATATTGGACGGCTTGAATTTACGGACTTCGTTCATGCTACTTTCTCCCCCCTGTCTTTGAAGGCCAGGCTGATCAGCAGTGCGAAAATGAAGCACAGCACAATCAGCACGACGGCGATGGCGCTCCCCAGGCCGTAGCTGTTATGGAGGAACAGGAGCTTGTACATCAGCGTACTGGGCAGCTCCGCCTTGGAGGTATCCTTCATCAGGGCGTATACCAGGTCGAAGGATTTCAGGGATCCGGTGACTGCGAAAATCACGCTGACCCGCAGGATCGGCTTGATATACGGAATAATGATGTGCCGGTTGACCTGTCCCTCCGTGCAGCCGTCCAGCTGGGCGGCCTCGAGCAGATCCTTCGGCACGCCCTTGATCCCGGCATACATCAGCAGCATGTGATAGCCCACATACTGCCAGAGGATGGGAACGAAAGCGGCGATCAGCGCCGTCTCCCGGAAACCGGTCCATTGTCCGGTGAACGGCAGCTTGGAAGACCTGATGCCGCCGGAGATGGCCGGGAACAGCCACTTGTCGATTCCCAGCGCCCGCAGGGCGGCGTTCAGCAGGCCGCCCTCACCCGGATCATAGATATTCATCCACAGGCGGCCAATAATGACCGTGGAGATCAGCACCGGCATGAAGAAGATGGACAGATAGGCCCGCTCTCCGCGGATTCCCTTGCTCAGCTTGAGTGCGATGATCAGGGCCAGCGGCAGCTGGATGAATACGGAGAGGACTGCCAGCGCCAGAGCGTTTCCCAGGGCGTTCCCCATATATTTGTCATTGACAAACATCTTCCCGGTATTCGGGTTTGTCAGCATGCTGCTGAACAGGGTTTTGTAGTTGTCAAATCCGACATATTTCATGTCCGCTCCGGAAATGGAGCTGAAATCGCAGAAGCTGTAGATGAGGGACATGATAATCGGAGCGATCAGGATCCCGATAAACAGGATCAGTGCCGGCAGCAGAAACAGAAAAATGTGAAGCCGGTAGGTTAACGTCTTTTTCATCTTACCTGAATCCTTTTCAATAAAAGAGGGAGACGGCCCTCTTGGGAATGATCCTTACAGAGCCGTCTCCGAATGGATTGTTTCAGATCAGGACTGATCTTACTGCAGCTGGCTGGACAGGCCGTCAATGAAGCCGGCGCCGTCGATTTCGCAGCCGTAGACCTTGGACACATAGTCCAGATAGATGTTGGCGGGATCAGCGCTCATGGCGGTGTCGCCGAACAGCACCATGCCGTCCGCGGCAGCGACCATTGCGGCCACTTCAGACACCAGGGGCTTCACGTCAGCGGTGTCATAGTAGGGGGTCCAGGCAGGCAGTCCGGAACCGGCCAGGTAGCCGTAGTGGCAGATTTCCTTGCCCAGCTCGAAAGCAACCTTGGCGGCCAGCTCGGTGTCAGCCGCGGTGGCAGCGACAGCCAGGGAGTCGGACGGTCCGCCGATGACCTGCGCATAGGTGGCCTTCTCGGCATCCAGCACCGGGAACATGGCAACCTTGAAGTTGCCTTCCGCGTCGTTGATTTCGCCGCAGTTCCAGGAACCGTTCTGATAGAAGGCGGTCTTGCCGGCGATGAAGTTGGCCTTCACCTGGTCATTGCCCAGCGCCAGACCGTCGGGATCGAAGTAGCCCTTGGTGATCATGCTCTGGAAGGTGTCAACCGCCTTGGCGATCGCTTCGTCATTCCAGGTGCCCTCGCCGGCGAAGATCTTGTTCAGCGCTTCGTAGCCGATGGTCTTCAGGATCATGGGCTCCAGATACTCGGTCACGCACCAGGTTTCGGAACCGGCGCAGCCGAAGGGGATGATGCCGGCGGCAACCAGGTCGTCGCAGCACTTGATCAGGTCTTCATAGGTTTCCGGGATCTTGTCCCAGCCGGCCTGAGCCAGCAGGTCCATGTTCGCGAACAGCGCCACGATGTTCATGGTCAGCGGCACCGCGTAGTGATCCTTGTTCTCGCCGTAGGAAGCGTTCTGCATCATCACTTCCGGCAGCTCATCCTTGTAGGCCTGATAGGCGTCATTCAGGCAGAACACGTTGCCCTGCGCAGCGAAGTCGCCGCAGAAAGCGCCGGCCCAGGTGAAGAAGATGTCCGGCAGCGTGCTCGGATCAGCCATCGCAGCCTTGATCTTGGTCTTGTAGGACTGGTTCTCAAAAGCTTCCCATTCGATCTTGACGCCGAGGCTTTCCTCGACAGCGGCGATGGCCTTCTCATAGGCGGGCCGGTTCGCGTCGCTCTCCGTGGCGATGCACCACAGGGTCAGGGTGGGCTTCTCTGCTTCCGCGAAGGCAGAGGCCATGCCCAGCAGCATGATGGCTGCGAGCAGCAGAGCTACAAACTTCTTCATGACAGGAATCCTCCTCTTTTTTGCGGCATTGCCGCATATTTTCCAACAGCATAACGCTGCAGGGTACAGGAAATAATCCTGAACGGACGTTGCTTTTCAAACTGTTGAATCCATTCAGGCGACCGGGAATCTTTCTGAAACTGCTTGAATTATAGCGTGATTTTTCTCAAAATTCAACGCAAAAGGTGCGATGTTTTGTGCAGAATTTGCTATGAAACGGCATGCACCGACAGGAATAGAGATCGTACTGTTTTTCTGACCGTCATCTGTTTTCCCGGCAGGGAAAGCAGGAAACATGTCGAAAAATATCTGTATACCCTCATAATATGACAAAGGAGTGTTTCCCATGGATGTAAAGGCACTGGTTTCCCAAATGACCCTTGAGGAGAAGGCCGGGCTGCTGAGCGGATCCGACTTCTGGCACACGAAAGCTGTGGAACGGCTGGGCATTCCGGCTGTGATGGTCAGCGACGGCCCCCATGGTCTGCGGAAGCAGGATGAAAAAGCGGATCATCTGGGTGTTAATGAGTCGATAAAGGCGGTTTGCTTCCCGGCAGCCTGCGCTACCACCTCCTCCTTCGATCCGGAGCTGGTGATGGCCATGGGCGAAGCCATCGGCGAGAGCTGCCAGCATGAGAAGCTGGCCGTGGTGCTGGGCCCGGCGGTGAACATCAAGCGGAGTCCGCTGTGCGGGCGGAATTTTGAGTACTGTTCCGAGGATCCCTATCTGGCCGGGAAGATGGCGGCAGGATATATTCAGGGTGTACAGAGCCGGAACGTGGGCGTGAGTATGAAGCACTTTGCCCTGAACAATCAGGAGCACCGCCGGATGTCCTCTTCTTCGGACTGTGATGAGCGGACGATGCGGGAGATTTACCTGACGCCCTTCGAGATGGCGGTGAAGGAAGCGAAGCCCTGGACGCTGATGTGCTCCTATAATCGGATCAACGGCGTATTTGCCTCCGAGAATCCATGGCTGCTGACAGAGGTGCTGCGGAAGGAATGGGGCTTCGACGGATACGTGATGAGCGACTGGGGCGCCGTATCCAACCGCCCGGCCGGCGTGGCGGCGGGGCTGGATCTGGAGATGCCCGCTTCCGGCGGCGCGAATGACGAGAAGATCGTGGCAGCCGTGAAAGCCGGCACCCTGGATGAGAAGGACGTGGATCTGTGCTGCGAGCGGATCCTGGAGATTACCTACCGATATCTGGAAAACGCGAAGCCGGAGACTCCCTGGGATCAGGAAGCCGATCATGAGCTGGCGGCGGACATCGAAGGTGAGTGTGCGGTGCTGCTGAAGAACGACGGCGGCTTGCTGCCCCTGCGGAAGGACGCAAAGGTCGCATTTATCGGCGAGTTTGCCAAAAAGCCCCGCTTCCAGGGCGGCGGAAGCTCCCATATCAACAGCTTCAAAGTCACCAGCGCCCTGGAAGCCGCGGAGGAGGCCGGGCTGAACGTTACCTTCGCCGAAGGATACAGCGTGGAAAAGGACTGTGCAACGGAGGCACAGATCGCGGAAGCGGTGGCGGCGGCAAAAGCAGCGGATGCGGCGGTGCTCTTTGTGGGGCTGCCGGATGTGTATGAATCCGAAGGCTATGACCGGACGCACATGAAAATGCCCGAGAGCCAGGACCGGCTGATCTCGGCGGTGGCGGCAGCCAACCCGAAGACGGTGGTGGTGCTGCATAACGGGTCCCCGGTGGAGATGCCCTGGATCGATCAGGTCCCGGCCGTGCTGGAGGCCTATCTGGGCGGACAGGCGGTGGGCCTGGCGGAAGTCCGGATTCTCTTCGGCGATGTGAACCCGTCCGGCCATCTGGCGGAAACCTTCCCGAAGCGGCTGCAGGATAATCCTTCCTACCTTTGGTTCGGCGGGGAAGCGAAATGCACCGAATACCGGGAAGGAATCTTCGTCGGTTATCGTTACTATGATAAGAAGGAAATGGAGGTACTCTTCCCCTTCGGCCACGGGCTGAGCTATACGACCTTCGCCTTCAGCGATCTGCAGGTCAGCGCGAAGGAAATCGCAGATACGGACACCCTGATCGTAAAGGCTACAGTGACCAACACCGGCAGCCGCGCGGGGAAGGCGGTAGCCCAGCTGTATGTCGGAGACGTGAAGAGCGACAAGATCCGTCCCGTCCGGGAGCTGAAGGGATTCCGGAAGGTCGCCCTGGAGCCCGGAGAAAGCAAAACCGTCAGCTTTGTTCTGGATAAGCGGTCCTTTGCCTACTGGAACGAGGAGATTCACGACTGGCATGTGGAGAGCGGGGAGTTTACCATCGAGGTGGGCGGTTCCTCCCGGGATCTGCCCCTGAAGGAAACGGTCACGGTCCGCTCCACCGCAGAGCTGCCCAGACACTATGACGAGAATTCGGTCTTCATGGATCTGGCGGCGGATCCGAGGGCCATGGCGGTGCTGAAGCCCCTGCTGGACGGTATGAAGGCGATGCTGGGCGGCGGAGACGGGGAAAAGAGCGAAGCAGCCGCTGAAGCGGTCACGGATGATATGAGCGCGGCCATGATGAACTATATGCCGCTGCGGGGCCTCGTCAGCTTCGGAGGCGGCAAAGCGCTGGCTGATCAGCTGAAGGGCCTGATTGCCATGCTGAATCAGAAGTAAGCGAACCTGCTTCCGGCGGGAATTTTCCGCCCGGGAAGAAGCGTTCCGGATAAACGGATCAACAAAAAAAGACCCCCGCGGCATCCGCTGCGGGGGTCTGTGCTGTGCATGGATCACAGATTCCAGATTTCCTTTGCATACTGGAGAATGGTGCGGTCTGAGGAGAACTTGCCGCTGCAGGCGACATTCATCAGGCATTTGTGGGCGAAGGCTGCGGGCTCCAGACCCGCGTCGCGGATGGCCCGGAGCTTCGTTTCCAGATAGGAGGGGAAATCCTTCAGGACGAAATAGTG